>DZCE01000072.1 GCA_022736375.1 Arcobacter nitrofigilis
TTACTCAGGCTTGATAAACGGCATCTTTTATTTGAAAAAATAAATTTTAACGATGAAATAAATTTAGCTAGATATCAAAAAGGAACTACATTTGAAGCGATGTCAAGTGTAGATCGAGAACAGATGCTTTTGATGGTTTCCAGACTATTTGAGTTCACTATGGATGAGATAAGACAATTTTTGATGCTAGACTTACAAATAACTAAAAAATCTTTACTTTCCCAGATACTAACAACATCAAGAACAATCAATTTTCTAGCCAATGACTTGGATAATGGCATTGCTAAAATAGTCTTAGCTGATCGTACATCTGTGATTAGACCAAGAACGAAAGATGAAGTTGAAGCGCTGATGGAAGAAATTAGTCCTTATATATGAAAATAGCAGATGCGGATTGCGTTTATTGCCACGAGCACCTCTCCAATTGGGACTATAGATACCATGGAGAACATTATTGCAGGAAATGTTATGACAATCTTTTTCACCTTAAAGTCTGTAATGTTTGCAACAAGCAACGTAAAATCTATTATGGACTAGAAACTCCTATATGCAAATCTTGCCAGGTAAGGGACGAACCTTGTATTAGATGCGGCAAAGAGAGATATGTATTTGGGAAAATCACCAAACATGGGAGCGTATGCAACTCATGTGCAAAATATTTCGTAGAGCAAAAAAGATGCACTTCTTGCAAGAAGACAAAATTAAATGTTTCCAATCGAGTACTCGCAGACAACACTACAAAACTCTTATGCGGAAGCTGCTATTCAAAAACACTGCCTGTCTGCACCTCTTGCGGCTACAGAAAAAAAGCATACACATTTACTTTAGATGCGAAACCTCTTTGTAGATTGTGCTCAATTGAAAAAGAGAGACTGTGCACTCAGTGTGGCAAATCATTCCCAGCAGGATACGGTAGAGTGTGTGAAGATTGCCACGCCAAGAATACTCTTACGCATAAAAAAGATTTTATAGTAGAGTCCCTATCAATTCATTTGAAGAAAATATTTGTTGATTTTAGCAAATGGTTGGCAGAGAGAAGAGGAGTGATGTTTGCATCGATACATCTTCAATATTATTATGCTTATTTCTTTGAATTGGATGAGATATGTCTTAATCTAAATAGACTCCCTAGCTATAAAGAGCTAACTGCTGTAGTCACAATTGCTAAGACTCGTTCAAATCTTTCCATAACAATATTTTTAAATGACAAAAAACTGATAGTTGTCGACAAGAAGATAAAGGAAGAATATGCGAACTTGGATATGATTTATAGATATTTGGCAACTTTTGAGAAGGGAACATATCGAGCTAAACTGATTTATAGCTACTATCAATATTTGGACTTAAAGTTAAAAAATAAGCAGACCACGATAAGGTCGATTCGATTATCGTTGACACCAGCCGTGAAGCTCTTGGAATATTGCAGTCATTTTAACACTCAGAAGCCAACTTTGGATATTTTAAAAAGCTATCTTTGGTATCATCCAGGGCAAAGAGCTAGTATTACTGGATTTATCAATTTTTTAGCCGATGAATATAATTTCAGTTTTTCTGTAAAAGATGTTGTGTATATTGCCTTCCAGAGTCCGAACAGCTCAAGAGAACAGTTAAGGCTTAGGCTTATTGACTTATTGAGAACCGATAATATCCCTCAAAACAAACGAAATTATTTTTTTAGAACGGCTATTGGATTTTTACATGGAATCAATATTCCTGATAATATTTTTATTGATATAAATGATATAAAAATGAATTCAAATAGAGAATATTATATCAGAATGCACGGTAGTGTTTTTTATTTGCCTGCCATTCTATATACAAAGATGACTATACGATTATAACGAGAGCCACTTGCAAATCTCAGCCCGAAATTTCCTCACATAAGCTATGTTGTTGATATTATTACAATCTAATGGCATGTACTTTTCCTTCTTTTCTAAATTTTTTACAGATATAATGCTTCTTTTATAGAATATCGTGGATCTATTCCCCACAAACCCCAGAAGACTCTGGCATTTGATTACAGTCTTCGTACTGTTGAGTTAAAGCATCATTTAGATAAATACTGATGCTTTTATCACTCTTGAACTCTACTTTTAGTTTAGAGTTGTCTCCTTGTACTTCTATCTCTCCCGCGGTTGGGCAAGTGTTGTCGCCTAGTTGCATTACTTGGTTTGTTTTCACTTTTATCCAGTTACCAATACAAGCTGTTTTTACAGCACCATCTACTGAGATATTTACTTTACTATCCACTAGGCTTAAGGTGTAGTTATAATGGTCAAACTCAATGGTTTCCCCATCTATGGTTACTTTACCTGTAGAACTGTACTTAATGTTATCTGCCGACACCGTATAGGTGGTAGAAGACGTGGTGTATTCACTGTTTTTATTTACCATACTGTAGTCAGTCATTGTGTAGATAATCTCTTTTGTTGTTTCGCTGTAAGAGACTTTGAGTTGACCGTTGGTTGTGGTGTTTGCTTCGTTACAGTTATCATAGCTGATAATAGATGCACTACCGTCAGCACTAGCACTTATGGAGCCCCCTTCATTACATGTATATGGTTCACCTGAAGGTGTTCTACTAAGAGACTTATAGTTTGGCAACACTTTAGCAAGTTGCGTTTGTGTGCTGTTGGCAAGTTGTATGGAACCATCACTTGATGCACTTGCAGATAAAGGTAATTGAGGTGTAGTGATATCTACAGAGTCAAAAAGGGTTGCTAGTGCTTGTTTTTGGTTAGAAGCATCTATCTTTATTTGAGGTAGACTAGTAGAGTCATTAACTGCAGTAGTGTTACTTCCTCCCCCTGTAGTAGTCTTACTTCCTCCACCACAGCCTACCATTATTGTAGCTGTGCTTAGTGCGACTAGGAAAGTGGTTGCTTTTTTATTCCATTGGGGTTGGTTCATTTTTTCTTCCTTTTTTGGATGGGATTAGTTTTTATTTAACTTGTTCATTTTTTTCTTAATCCATAAATATCTTAGATATTGAGAGAAGAAAAAGAAAATACTGAAAATCCCTGTAGCAAGGAGTAAGTTAGGATTAAAACTTAAAACAATAATAGAAACGAAGATTAAAACACTTATGGCTTCAATGACAAAATACATTCTTATATTTCCAGTATACTTTTTAAAAAATATGATATCAAACGATACTATAGAGGTAAAAAACAACAAAATATAAACAGCTTCAAATATAGTTAAAACAAAAAATGCCATTATCAAGTTTCTAAAAGGTTCATCAAAAAATTGTGATAAACTTTTTTCTTGTGATATATGAGTAAAAATAATATAAAACAAATTCATTAAATAAAGTCCTATAATATGTATTAAATTGCTACGAACAATTACGGATGTTTTCATTATTTAACCTTAACAGGAGTAGTATTATAAAATTTATTATTCCAACTACCAGCATCATAACTTTTTTTACCAATATTATCCCTAACGGAATTTATATTTCCAGCCGTATCAAAACCTATTGTCAAATCATAATTCATAATATTTTCATCAGCTCCGCCAAATAATTGTCCAGGACCAAAATCAGGATCAGTTCCTTCTGATATTTGTCCAACTCCTAAGAAGATACCTACCTTACTACCTTTTGGTTTAATAAATGACTCCGTAGAAGGAAAACCATCACCCTTCATTGAACCACCAATACTCAGTGTACCATCGCTATTTTCAGTAAATTTTGTACTACCTTCTACATCAATATTTGGTGCCCACATTAACGGGTTGGATCCAAAATACTTTGTTTTAACATTTGTAGTATTTCCTGTCTTACTGGCAGATGATGACCCTGTAGGTTTTCCTGTAGCTTTACCCAAGAGTGGATGTCTTGATTCATCACTCGATGTTTTTCCTCCCGACACAGATCCCGATGTCGTATCAACATTTGAGTATGAAGTAATTCTTGAACTTTGAGATAAGTTCATGCTAAATCCTCTATCATCTCCATCGTGAGAAAAGCCAAATTGCTTAAATGGTGCGAATGATCTTGTATAAAAATCTATCTTTCTTAATCCATCTGGATCAAGCATATTGACAGGATTGTTTCCCGTATAGGTAAATAACTGTAAATTAGAAGGATCGAAAATTCCACCATCATTCATATACTCCCCAATAATCGGATCAACACTCTGCCACACAGAAGTCCTCGGGTCATAATACCTAGCCCCATAGTAGTACAACCCTGTAGTCTCATCGTACTCCTTGCCTGTAAACCTGTAAGGTGTTACTTGAGTGTTAGAGTGTTCATGTGCCCATGTTTCTCCAAATGGGAAGTACTCTAAGTGTTCATAGACTTTACCTGTTTCATCTGTTACAAAGCTAGAACTTCCCAAGTGGTCTGGGTGGTAGTAGTATTGTTCTTTTTCGTAGATGATGTTTGGCACTTTGTTGCCTTTGCCACCTACGGTTTGTGACTCTTGTTTGGTCAGTTTGGTCGCTATGCGTTGGCTTCTGGTAGTGATGCGGTTTAGGTTTCTTAAAGAACATTCAATAGTTGATATTGATTTTTTATTTTAGTGAAATTGTACTTGGGTTTGGTTGTTGTTCGTCTCATCGCATGGGTTACCCCATCGGGGAGGATGAGGGAATGGTTATGGTGAGTTGTTGTTGTCACTGACCCCTTTATTCCAAATCAACTATATACAAGCGCGGGATTCAATTAGTCAATTTATTTCGATATATCACCTAATATATAGGATTTTTTGAATAGTTTATGCTAATTTGAGCATTATTATCCCAAACTCCTCAATTCAACTGTCGCATGACACCTATATATTTCAACCCATCTATAGATTATTGCGCACAATGCATTAAAGAGTAAAAATCATTTCGATTGCCATTAAATGTATTAAAATCTACAAATCCTTCAATGCCATCAATTTGACCCTTGTCATAATATTGCCATATAGTCCATAATCTTTCAGTGCGATAATCTGGATGTAGAAATATATCTCTGATCCAAATTTGATACCCATCTATTTCACCTTTTAAGTACCTATTGTATGCTTCATAAGTGATATAAAATATTGGTTTACATTTAGTCTTTTTCTCTACTTCAAAAACCCAATCTTTAACTTCTTTAATCATTTTTTCTTTAGTGGGTCTATTTTTACAATTTCCGACAAATTCAAAATCTATTACTGGGGGTAGCATTATTGATTGATTAGGTAAGCTATCTAAAAAAAATTTGGCCTGTTGCTTACCTGATTTGCAAAATGTAAAAAAATGATAAGCACCTACGCTTAAGCCATTTTTTTGAGCTTCATTCCAATTGTATATAAATCTATTATCCTTATAATTTTGACCTTCAGTCGCTTTTATATAGGCAAAACTAACTCCATTATCTGAGACTTTTTTCCAATCAATAATACCTTGATGATGGGATACATCTATACCAAAAATTGGATACTTAACTTTTGAAGGACGATTGAACTGCACATATCCCTTAAAATAAAGTACATATGTAATAGTTCCTATTATTGTAAAAAGGAATAATGTAAATATACTATAAAGTAAAATTTTATTTTTCATCACTATGGCTTAAGAAAGCTAAAAATATTAAAAAAAAGTAATTTATACACCAAACGAATAAAATAAAATTATGCCCCCACATTATTGTGTCAAAGATAGAGCCTACTTCTATAGATACAAGGAATAGGAATTGAATTATAAGAATAACAATATGTGTAATTCTTCCTGCTGGAGTAACTTTTTGTCTAATAAAATAATATAATGCCAAAATAGAAAATAATACGTATCCAAGTGAAATTGCAATATCGTCATTAGCTCCTGAACTAAGAAGGTCTGTAGCATATACAGTATCACCTTCAATTAAATAGGACTTTTTCAATAAGCCTTTTGTTTTTTCAAATGCATATGATAATACTGCTTGGAGTAGCGATAAAAACGCTATCCAAATCCATAAATTTTGTTTATCTGTTAAAATGTTTTTAAATCTAATCATTTTTATACTTTATTAAAGGTTTTTTGTCCATACTTGTGGATATTTCTCCTTTTTCGAGTGCTTTACCTATGGCTGTTTGCCAATTAGCAGACCTATCATAAACACCACCTTTAAGTTTTTCTCCATTTAAATAACTCTTTAATCCTTTAGTTCCTGCGTTATGCAAAATAGCTGCCCCTTTAGGATCTAATTTTGTATTAAATTGTTTTTGTGCATTACTTATATTTTTTCCTATTAAATCAATGGCAAGGGTATCATTATTTGTAATTTTACTGTAAATTTCAGCCTTCCCTCCTTTTGAATTAGCATCAATTCCTAAAAGCTCACCAGCTAATCCTAACTGCATCTCCCCAAGACCATAACTTCTTGTAGAAGGAGAGTTTTCATGAACACCTCCATCTTTTATATACGCTATTTTGTTTTTTATATCAGCGAATACTCCATGATATTTTTCCTGCAGGATAATACTTGCAATAGCTTTAGGGTCAACATTATATGTTTTTGCAGTATTCATAATATTATTTCTGTTTTCAGCTATAAGCTCCAATGCCTTAACTGGAGCTTCCCCATCCGGATCCACCAGATTCACAGGGTTATTATAGGTATATGTAAATAGACTTAGATTCATAGGATTAAACACCCCACCGTTTGTCTTCCCTGACATATACTCACCAAGTATAGGATCCGGAGATTGCCACACAGAAGTCCTCGGGTCATAATACCTAGCCCCATAGTAGTACAACCCTGTAGTCTCATCGTACTCCTTGCCTGTAAACCTGTAAGGTGTTACTTGAGTGTTAGAGTGTTCATGTGCCCATGTTTCTCCAAATGGGAAGTACTCTAAGTGTTCATAGACTTTACCTGTTTCATCTGTTACAAAGCTAGAACTTCCCAAGTGGTCTGGGTGGTAGTAGTATTGTTCTTTTTCGTAGATGATGTTTGGCACTTTGTTGCCTTTGCCACCTACGGTTTGTGACTCTTGTTTGGTCAGTTTGGTCGCTATGCGTTGGCTTCCTGCAAAGAAGTGTTTGCTTGCTACTTGACCTTCACGTATCACAAAGTAAGGATTCACATAGAATGTTTCACCTTGAGCACTTCGCTTGAGTGTTCTCTCACCGCCAGCATCATAGACATAATAACTTGTATGCCCATTATCGCTTACCGTAGTAATACGGTTCTCTTCATCCCACTCTATGACTCTTTTTGTGGCATTTTGAGTGTTTTCCCACCCTTTTTGGTTACCGTTGGCATCATAAGTGAAGGTTCTGTTACCTATATGGGTTGGAGCATGGGGTTGCACTGCGTTATGCGCATAAGTCCAGTCGTAGGTTGTGCCTTGTTGTTCTATCCACTTGTCTCCACCATCAGGAAGTCTTTCATGGAGTTGTGTTTTAGCTTTGATGTTTCCTATGCTGTCATAAGACATCGCTAGATCATACTGGTGTTGATGTCCTTGTCTGTTTGTCCATGTACCTTCTGCGTTTATGAGTTGGTAGAGGTTGTCATAGGTGAAGTTTTGGCTTGTCTCTCCACCAAAGCCATCTGAACCTGTCCCTGCTGCTGCATGGTTACTCACATTTAAAATGTTCTGCATCGCATCATAAGCGTATGTGTTTTGCATAAAGGTTCTCTCTGTGTTAGCCGTGTTAAGTTGAGAGAGTCTTCTTCTTTCTTCTTCATAACTGTAGGTACTTGTGGTGTCGTTAGCATATTTAGCAAAGACACGTTGTCCAAACTTATCATATGTAAGAGCTTTTAAGTAGTCATAGTTGTAGTCGCCTTTAGCTCCTTGCAAACTTAAGAGTTGACCGCCTGCATCATAAGTGTGTGTAAGTACTTCACCATCTGGGTAGGTCAGTTCTCTTAGACGGTTCCATGTATCGTAACGGTACTGTGTGACATAGGTTTTTGGGTCTGTACTTGTGTAGGTAAAGAGTGTACGCGTCTCTTTGGTAGTCTCACCCAGTTTACCGTACTGGA
>DZCE01000186.1 GCA_022736375.1 Arcobacter nitrofigilis
AACCTGTCAAAGCCCCAGAAGTTGTCCAAGCAAATATCGCAAGAATTGTTGAAGAGCTTAAAGCTGAAGATGCAAAAGCAGATAGTAAAAAGAAAGGTGCTTTTGATGATGAGCCAGTAGAAGCACCAGAGGTTATCCCCGTTCCATTTACTGATTCTTCAAGTTCAAGTGCTACAAAAAGTGATGATGCTCCATCTGAGGTAGAGGGAGTTTTACCTACTCTTAAATTTGATATCGATATTAAACATATTTTTAAAAGTACAGAAATAAAAGATAAAGATACATCATCACAATATTTAGAGGTAAATGGAGGAGGTGGGGCTACCTATCTGAATGCTTATCCTGATAAGAATGTTGATGGTTCTGACCTTCTCAAACAAATTGCCCCAGAGGTTTTGGATTATAGTGATATTAAATCAAGTTCACCTTATGAAAAAGTGGTTATCAATGCTGATAATTCTACTTTCCTTGGCGAAAAAATAAATGATGATGGAACCATTGAACCATTTGTATCTAGAACAATTAAACTGACACCACAGCAACCAGAGGGATTTAAACTTATATCATTAACCATTAGTGGATTGCCAACTGGAGTTGAGATAGTTGGTGCAAAACCTGATGGAAGTGGAAGTTTTACTATCGAACCCGCAGAATATGATGCTAATGGAAATTATATAGAAGGGTTTATTGAAAAATCTGGATTTATTGAGTTTGTGATACAGTATAGCACAAACACCGTTGAGAACTTCGCTATGAAAATAAATGCTTCCTCTTATTTTGATGAAGTTGCAGGGAAAGCTGCAGGGATAAAAACACCTATCACAAAACTTATTGACTATGAAGCTGAATATGGGATGAATATTCGGGAAATAACTGAAAATGAAAATAGTTATACCTACAATGCTGTTGATGGATCGGATGGAAAACCTATCGATAGTGGATTTGTCCTTGCTACAAACTTTAATGATAATACTATCACAATGGCACAAATCGCAACAACTGTCAATGGTTCTATAGCAAATGATGTGGTCACAGCACCAACGACAAGTGGAGATGATATTGTTTATGGAAAAGCAGGTAATGATACTATTAGTGCTGGAAATGGGAATGATATTATCGATGGTGGCGTGGATAATGATACTATTAGTTTTGCATCTTTTGAGCCTAGTTTAGGATTTACTGGGGTAAATGTAGATTTATCAATTACTACAGCACAAGATACAAATGAGGGTAACGATACAATTACAAACATTGAAAATATTGTAGGAAGTGCCTATATTGATACCCTAAAAGGGGATGAATCTGATAATATTATCGATGGTGGAGCAAATAAAGATACACTCTTTGGAGCTGGTGGAAAAGATACTCTTCTTGGTGGTACTGGAGATGATATTATTGATGGTGGTACTGGAGATGATGCACTCTTTGGAGGTACTTCTCAATATTCTATCTCTTCAGGAAATGATACCTTTTTAGCAAGTGGTGGAAATGATACTATTTTTGGAAGTGATGGTACAGATACAGTAAGTTTTGTCAATAAAAATTTATCTGTACATTTAGATTTATCAACAGCATTTAATGACTCAGGTGTTATTGAAGATTTAGTACAAGTTTTTGAAGATGGAACAACATCAGATAAACTTGATGGTATTGAAAATATTATAGGTTCTAGTGCTAGAGATGTTTTGATAGGTTCATTTGAAGATAATACTTTAGATGGTGGAGCTGGAAATGATACATTAG
>DZCE01000187.1 GCA_022736375.1 Arcobacter nitrofigilis
TATATGGATGGTAATTATACATAAAGTAGATATTTTTAAAATTAAAGGGTTAATTCACCCTCCGATGAGGAGAGGGAAAAATTTGTATCAATGATTAGACTCCAAATACACCTAAATTCGAATCATATAAAAACTCAAATTGATCTTTGCCTAAAGTACTAATATCATTATTAAAATCTGCTATCAAGAATTGATCACCAGTATCAACCTTTCCATCACTATCAAAATATAAGCGATTGAATGTATCATCGACTAAAAATGTTGGTAGAGCTATATCATCATCAGCATAACTAAAAGTAGATATATTATTAACATGTTTTAAATCAAAATTACTTTCAGTTAATCCACTTAATCCCAATTGGTCGGCTGAAAAAACTAGGTGGTCAGCATTGAAAGGATGCAGTTCAACTCCCAAAAGACTTCCATTTGGCTTAAAATTATTGATTGTATCCACATTTAGCGTATTGAATATTGTCTGTACATCAATAAAGAAAAAATCTGTTGAATCAGTACCTATCATGGTATCTTTGCCATATCCACCTCTAAGATAAGAATTGTCACTACCACTAAATACTTCTTTCTCAACATCAGCGTATATATTTATTAATGGAGCAAGTTCACTAGGCATTCCAGTAAGTTCAACAGAATCATATTTACCACCGATAAGAACATCATCACCACCGTTACCAAATAAGATGTCGAGACCATGTCCCCCAACTAAAATATCAGCTCCTTTGCCACCTATAAGCGTATTCTTGCCAGCATTTCCTATCAAATAAGTATCATTAATCTCTGTCGGTTTAACTTTGATACTGAAGTTTTCAGAAGAAGCCCAAACATCATCTTTTGCAATGACAACTTCGATATTATCTGGTTTTTCATACCATTTTTCAAAATTTAACTCTTGATTTCCTGTAACTATAACTGTGTCAGTATCAAGGAAAACAGTAACCAAATCTATCTTATCAAAATTTGATTGAAATTCGGCTTCAACAATTTTATCATTATTGGTATTAACAAAATAAACATCACTTCCATCCCCGCCAATTAAGGTATCATTACCAGCGTTTCTCCATGAACGAGATTCTGCATATAAGTCAAAAATTTTATCTGCAGTATAACCCATCGTAAAATCTTTTAAGAATCCACTTAAAGAACTTGTTAATGCAAAATATTTTGCATATTTAAAAAGTATATTCTCTGGAACTTTATCAAAAAGTATTTCTGATATTGCTCTATCTATTCCATCGTCTTTAAATTTTCCCCAAAGATCTTTTAAGTCAAACATTGAATAAAAAGCATTTTTCATATTTTCGTTCCAATTTGGAACTATTTTATTTGGCTCATCTATAATGTCATCTCCATTCCCACCATAAAGTATATCATCGCCAATTCCACCAGCTATATAATCATTACCATTACCACCAAAAATTGTTTCTCCGAAATCACTCCCAAGTATAGTGTCTTTATCTTCTCCCCCAAAACTAACAATACTATCTGAAGTATACAAATATCCAAACTGATAAGCAGTCCCCATGAGTTTAAGAGCTGATGTTGCAATCCCATATCCCGATGGTAAAAAGCTAGCATTTATAAATAGTTTACCAGACTCTGTAAGCATAGACAATAATGTGGGCAATGTTATTTCATCTGCACCTTTTGCTATTGTCATCTTGTCTAAATCTACAATGACATCCTCCCCGACCCAGAGGGTCGGAGTATCCTTTATAAATTAAATCTC
>DZCE01000188.1 GCA_022736375.1 Arcobacter nitrofigilis
GGAACACAATAATGATAAAATAATTATGTTTAATTTTTCAGATAGACAATCCAACTTCCGTTATGGTTCAAATACTTTCTTGCACACAGACATTATAGGAAATCCAGCTAATTATCCACAAGTATGGAAAGATGTATTAGCAGGTGGTGGAAGTATTGCAGGTACTCCGTTATTAGTTGGTGAGAATGGGGAGGATTACTTAGGTGCAGGTGTTACTGAATACACTCCTAATAGATATTATGTAAAAGCTAGTAAAAAATTTATTGATGATTATGATGCAATTTCATATAATGGAAGTATGTTTACTAGAAAAAATGTTATAACATCAGAGAATGTAGATACAGACTCGACTGCAGCAGTTCTACTATCTACTTCTAATATTATAAAATTTACAGAAGTTCAATATGATGTAACAAATCAATACCCAACAATGTTTATTTACAAAGCCTACAACAACAACTTAACTCCAATAGCCACTAGTAGGGTGATTGGTGGAAGTGCTGGAGTTAGTGATGTGTCTTTAAATCAATACAGACTTGCAGTATACGGGTGTACATTTTCTAGTAATTTAATTAACAAAGTGCCTACTAATTCAACTGGTATGACACAATTTAATATATGTTTAAATGCTTCAACTGTATCTGTAACAACTGGAAAGCTCGGTGCAGATTCGTCATATAAATTACCAAAGCATGACACAATAAACCTCTACGGTTCAACCTCACCAGCAGTCAAAACATTTAGTTATTTAACACAAAACACAAGAGCTAAACAAGTGTATGTATTTAAAGAAATGAAATATGATAGTGGTATTGACAATGTATACTACGATTTTATAAGGATACCTGAAAGTACTGGAATGGATGCTTATCCAGTTGGTACAAATATTATAATAACTGATGAAGCATTTTATGGGCCTTATAAAATTATGAGCATATACTCGGCTGCTTCATACGCAACGTTCAGAGTAGCAGGTAATATCTCACTAAATACAAATGGCGATATCATAGATGCATTAACAAATGCAATAATTCTAAAGAGATATGATGGTAATGGGTTCGGTGATGATAATACATTTAATATTGTAGATAATGTTAGTACAGTAGTTGATGATAATGGAAGCACAGTTCTTGTTGGTCAAAAAGCTAGACTAATTGATGGGAGAATAAAAGAATGATAAATTTATATAAAGTAAATGGTCAAATAAAAGCTAGAACTAAACTTCTAGCTGATTATACAGAAGCAATAGTTGCTAATGCTAAACAGGCTTGGTTAAAAGATAGAAAAGCCGAGTATGATGAGTTATATCCTAAATATTCTATTGAAGTTACTATAGATGAGCTTACTGAAGAGGAAGTTGAGAAACAAGTAGAAATAGAATATGAACATACATTTGATACTTGGTTACTAGAAACAGAAGTTGTAGAACCAGCTGTAGAAGAAATAAGAAATGAGTATAATATTGTTGAAGTACCATATAAAAGTGAAGTTACTAAACTATTAAGAGAGTTTATAGTTCCTGAAGTTACTGAGGATATGTTAGATACATATCTTGCTATTAGATATTCTGAGCTAAGAGCAAAAGAATATCCTAGCTTACAAGAACAAGCAGATTTAGCATATTGGGATAGACAAAACGGTACTAATAAATTAGATGAAATTATATCTGCAGTAAAAGCTAAATTTCCAAAACCAGAATAAGTTAAATTTTAAAAATTTTTATCAGCTTCTCTTATATAA
>DZCE01000073.1:0-1389 GCA_022736375.1 Arcobacter nitrofigilis
GCTGCTGGTAAGGTTAATGATATTAAGAAAGCTGTAATAGTTGACCCTGCTAAGCAAATAGGTAAGCAATTAAATGAGGCAGGAGCAAAACTAGAGGATGTAGTGAGAGATGTTGTTGCTCCAACACCTGCTGGACCTGCTCCAGTAGAACAACCAACAGCAACACAGGCTGCTGAGGAAGTAGGGGTTCCTGATGATGCAAAGAAGAAGTTTAAGAAATCCCTCACAAGTAAGAAAAAACTAATGATACCAACCCAGGCTGCTGGTGTTTCTACTAGTGGTGGTGTTGGTGTAGGTACAGGTTCAAAATAAACAATAAGGAAGTAAACATATGGATGCTACAATAGAGGTTATAAACCTTAAAAGTAGATGGGAAAAACTAAGTGGTGAGAAGAGTTCAGTAGTGGATAGAGCTAAGGCTTGTTCTGAGCTAACTATACCATCACTCTTAGTGGACACCTCTCACACAGAGAATACAACTCTTAATACTCCATATCAATCAATAGGGGCAAGGGCAGTCAATAATCTAGCTAGTAAATTACTACTATCATTATTACCACCTAATGCTCCTTTTTTTAGGTTTGTACCTGATAAGATTGCTATGCTAGAATTAGAGACACAACAACCAGGTGCTGTAGCACAAGTTAATAATCAATTAGCTGATATAGAGAGAGCCATAGCTTCCCAATTAGAAAGGGAAGCCCTTAGAGTACCTATCTTTGAAGCCCTTAAGTTATTAGTGGCTACAGGAAATGCCTTAATATATAGGGATAAGAATGAGGGCACTAGAGTATATAACTTGAATAGCTATTGTGTAAAAAGAACTCCTGAGGGTAAGGTTAAAGAGATACTTACTAAAGAAACAGTCTCATATGCTGAGCTACCAATGAGTAGTAATTCTAGTGGTGAATCACTGGATAAAGAAGTAGAGTTATACACTATAATTAAATGGAATGGTAAGAGTTTTGATGCTTGGCAAGAAGCTGCTGGTATTGAAGTAGAAGGTACTAGAGGTGTTTTCCAGAAGGATAAACTACCATACCTACCATTAAGATGGACTAGTGTTCATAATGAGGATTATGGAAGAGGCTTAGTAGAACAATACTTAGGTGATTTAAGGTCACTAGAATCATTAACTATGAGTATTATAGAGGCATCAGCTGCATCAAGTAAGATATTATTCTTGGTTAACCCAGTAGGTGCTACTAATATAAGAGCACTTGCTAAGGCACCAAGTGGAGCATTCATCAGAGGAAATGCTAATGATATCACCACTATGCAAGTAGATAAGGGGAATGATTTAAGAATTGCTTATGAGGTTTCTGGTGATATTCAGAGAAGGCTAGCTGCTGCCTTTCTATTAAATGAGAGTGCATCAAGACAAGCAGA
>DZCE01000073.1:1489-7908 GCA_022736375.1 Arcobacter nitrofigilis
CAACTCCCACTTATAAGATTATTAATGTCATCAAATAAGATTAATCTACCAAAAGATTTAGTAGAGCCTATTATTGTTACAGGTGTTGAAGCACTAGGAAGAGGACACGATTTTAATAAATTAGTTCAATTTGCACAAACACTACAAGGATTACTAGGACCAGAGATATTTGCTCAATATACTAATGTTGATGCTGTAATAGCTCAGGTGGGTACCTCATTAGGAATAGAGACTAAGGGCTTAGTTAAATCACAAGAACAGCTACAACAGGAACAGATGGCACAGCAGCAACAACAACAAGAGGCTATGATGCAACAAGCAGGTCAAACAGGACTAGATGCAGCTGCTCAGAATGCAGGGGCAATAGCTGGTCAACAACTAGCTCAGCCTCAAGAATAAAAAAGAAAAGGGTATAAAATGGGAATGAAAAACTATAAACCTGTATTTGATGGTGTTACATTTAAAACACCAATGCAGAGAATGTTAGAAGAACAGGTAATTAAATTAAAAGAAGAAGCTGATGCTATTAGAGCTAAGACTCTTGTAAAAACAGAGGGGGAAGTAGAAGATGGAAGAACAAAATCAAACACAAGAACTAAGTAGTTATGAACAAGAGATGGTAGCTAAGGCTGAGGAAGCAGCTCTCTTACCAGCTGAGGATGATTTTGCAACACCAGAAGAAACTCCATTATTAGCTGGTAAATATAAATCAGCTGAGGAATTAGAGAAAGCTTATAAAGCCTTAGAATCTAAGCTAGGAACTCCTAGGGAAGTAGTTGAAGAGGGAGAGGCTAGAGAAGTAGTTGAATCTGTAGGTATTGATTTTGCCCTTCTTAATGATGAATATGCTGAGAATGGTGCTTTATCTGCTGAGACTTATCAAGAACTAGCGAATGCTGGTATTCCCCAATCAACAGTTGATTCTTACATAGCTGGACAGCAAGCACTTGTGGAACAGAACATAAGCAGACTACAGGCATTAGCTGGTGGTGAACAAAGTTATGATGCTATGATAGAATGGGCATCTAATTCTCTATCAGATATTGAGAAAGAGGGCTTTAATCAAGCATTAGCAACTGAGGCTGGTAGTCAATTTGCGATACAAGGATTATATGCTAGATACAAAGCAGATGCAGCTGAGCCTAACTTAGTTAGAGGGAGTGCTAGTACTTCTAGTTCTGCTGGGTATGAGAGTAGTAGACAGATGATGAATGATATGGCATCTCCTAAGTATAGAAATGACCCAGCATTCAGACAGATGGTACAAAGTAAGGTAGCAAGAAGTAATTTTTAATTAGAATTTAGGCAGTAATAGAAATATTATGTAAGTCCTAACTTCTTTTATACTCCTTTTAGGCACGCTGGTTTTCCAGTGTGTCTTTTTTGGTTCCTTATACATATAAGTATTGTTGCCCCCTAATGAGTCTATTGAGGTGGATTCTCAGGGGACACCAACAAGAAAGTAGTATGAAGTTGAACACAACAGGTGCTCAAATGAGCTAACACTTGGTGTCACATTATATGACACTTTAAACTAATAAGGAAAATAACATGGCATTTACACCAGCACAAGGTATAGGAACTAGTAGAACTAATGGTGTTTCTAATAGAGACCTAGCAATTAAAGTATTCAGTGGAGAAGTTCTTACAGCATTTGAAGTTAAGAATGTATTTTTACCACTTGTAAAAACTAGAACAATCCCACATGGTAAATCAGCAAGTTTTGCAGTTATCGGAAAATATGATTCAGCGGTATCTACACATGTACCAGGGAATGATGTAATTCCTAACTTAATCAATGCTGGAGAAAGAGTTATTGAAATTGATAACTTAAAATATGCTTCAGTATTTGTTGATAGATTTGAAGAAGCAATGCAACATTATGAAACAAGAAGTACTTATTCTTCTGAAATGGGAAGAAAGTTAGCTGTTGAAGTTGATAAAGCTATCATTGCTACACTTAATAGTGCTGCTACTGGTGCTGCTAATACAGGAGATAACAATGGTGACGAAGGTCAACCAGCTGCTCAATCTGCTATCAGTATTGCAACTGCAGGTGCAAGTACTAATGGAGGTAAAGGTGATTTAATCTTAGCTTCATTATTTAATGCTCAAACTGCATTTGATGAAGATGATATTCCAGGTGAGAGATATGTTGTTATGTCTCCAAAAAACTACAACAGATTAGTACAATCTGGTGCTATCCATAAAGATATGACTTCAGGTTCAAATGGTGGATTAGACACAGGTAAAATTAACACTGTTGCTGGTCATAAAATCACTGTTAGTAATAACATTGACCCAGAAGATATCTATATGTTCACTAATGAATGTATTGGGGTAGTTAAATTACTTGATGTTAAGACTGAAGCTGAATACCAAATTCAAAAACAAGGAACTTTAATGGTTTCTAGTTATGCTATGGGATTCGGAATTCTTAACAACGGTTGTGTAATCAGAATGACTACTACTGACTAATTAAAGATTTGAGGGGAGAAGTCCTCTCAGTCTTTTAATCTGGTATTAAACAAAAATAATAAATTAAAGGACTGAAATAATGAATAAATATAATGGAGCAATAAACATAATACTACAAGTATTAGGTGAGCAAACACTTGAAGATAACATATCAATAGAAGGTATTTATGAGGCTGAACAAGCTGATATCATACTAGAGGCAACTAAGGAAGAGGTATTAGCTGAAGGCTTCTCATTTAATACAGATGAGAACTGGGAGTTATCAATGGACACGGAGGGCTATATAATAGTACCTCCAACAGCCCTAAGGGTTGACCCAACATCACCAAGTTCTAATATCATTATTAAAAATGGTAGATTATATGATAGAGGTAATCAAACCTTTAAGTTTACTACTTCAGTAAAATGTGATATAGCATGGGCTCTCCCATTTGATGAGTTACCCCTATCAGCACAACAATATATTACACTAAAAGCAGCTAGAGTAGCATATCAAAGATTAATTGGAGAGGCTACAATGCTTGAGCTCCTACTAAAAGATGAACAAGAATCTAAACTAAGACTTAATGTTTATGAAGATGAGGTTAATGATTATAATATATTTGATGATACTACAGTTTCTAGGATTTTATCTAGAACATCAAATCCTACTGGAATTAGGGGGTAATATGTCACTAATTAATTCAATAATACCTGGTTTATATGGGGGTGTTAGTCAACAAACACCTGAGTTAAGACATAAAACACAAGTCACAGAGATGATAAATGTGTACCCTACAATAATTGGGGGTGTTCAAAAGAGACCTCCCACTACAACACTATACAATGATAATACATTTCCTACTGATAGTTTTATATATGCTTATGATAGAGGGGCTGGTAATGAAAAATATATAATATGTATTAATGGTAGCAGTCAATATAGAATTTTTGATGTTATTACAAAAACCTGGATATCCTCTTGGACCACACACACTTATCTCTCTCTTCCTACAGGCAGCACAGCCTCTTCCTCATTTACTTTATCTACTGTTGGTGATACAACATTCATTGTTAATAAAACTAAGTTATGTAGTATGTCTACAACTGTTGATTTTAATGGTGATTCTGACTGGGATAGTACTTTCTATTACTGGGTTAAAAGAACTAATGGTGATACAAGTGCTACCAATTCTGGTTTACGATACAAATACTATATATACAAAAATGGTATCTCAATGGCTAATACAGCTACAACAACTACTACAGAAAATCCTCTAGGAGAAACAGTTACAACCATAACAGCAACAGATGGTATCATAGGACATGACTCAACAGTCTTAGCTTATGAGCTGGCTACAAAGATAGGAGGTACTAATAAAGGCTCCGTAGTTAAAAAGGTAGCCTCTCCTGGTGATAAATGGAAAGGTTCTGATAGCTGGGGAAATCAAGCCTCAGCTTCATGGCAAGGGGCTATTAGAAAGCTCCAGGATTTACCTAGTGATTTTGGGTATGAGGGAGCTGTTATAGAAATTAAGGGTGATGATAATAGTAACTTTGATAACTACTATGTTAAATATGAGGATAGTGTATTTAAGGAAACATTTAAACCAGGTATTATCAATGATATTAATGCAGCAACTATGCCTCACAAACTAGAAGTAAGAAGACTTACATCATCCCCAGAAACATATCACATAGACTTTACACCAATCACATGGTCATCTAGAAAAGTAGGTGATTTAGATTCTGCGAGTGTTCCCTCATTCATTGGGCGATATATTCAAGATGTATTTTTCTATAGAAATAGATTAGGCTTCTTAGCTGGTGATAATGTTATTTTATCTGAGGTAGGTGAGTACTATAACTTTTTTCCAACATCTGTAACTGATGTACTTGATAGTGACCCTATTGATGTAGCTGTTGATAGTAATCAAGCAATAAGCTTAAGATATGCTACACCATTTAATAAAGAATTACTACTGTTTGCAGATAAGGCTCAGTTTGTTATGAGTGCTGGGGATACTCTAACACCAAAGAATGTTAGTGTTCAACAATCAACAGCATTTAGTATTAAGGATACTAAGCCTATTGTACTTGGTCCTAATGCTTACTTTGCTACTGAGAAGAATACTTTTAGTACTATTAGAGAGTATTATGTACAGCCTGATAGTCTTAGTAATGATGCAGCAGATATAACAGCACACTGTCCAAATTATATACCTAAGAATATCATTAGATTGGATGGGAGTTCTAAGACTGATATGCTTTTTGCACTCTCTAGTGATACTCCTAATACTATATATGTATATAACTTCTATTGGCAAGGTGAGGAAAAAGCTCAATCAGCATGGCATAAATGGGTATTTAATGGAACCATCTTTAACATAGCTGTACTTGGTAGTGATTTATTAATCATGATAAATAGGGGCTCTGGTGTTATCAACTTAGAAACAATATCCCTAGAATTCAGAGCTGATTTTATAAATATTAAACATGAGGATGCTACTGGTATCCCTTATGAATCAAAGTTAGTATTAACCAAAGTAGGGTTCCCAACAACAGATGCTAAGGTTGATGATACTCGTTTACTATATAATTTAAAGAGCTTAAAAGTTAATGCTGAGTATGGTAGTTTTTATAATATAATTAGTCATAGACTTAATCAACCTACTGATTACTATTATAATAATGGAGTAGGACAATATCCTTCTAAGCACTATATAACAAGTAAGGCTTACACCTATAAAACAATAGGTGGTACTTACCCAACACCATCATTATTACCAGCGATAACACTAAAACCAGGGTCAGTGACTTATGCTATGTCCTCTGATAATAAATACTCTGTTGTTGGTAATGCTAAAAATATAGAGATTGAAATAACAAATAATATAGCCTCTGGGTTTAGAATTAATACCCTAGACTTCTTAACTAATGTTGTTAAAATAAGTAGGGCGGTGTAAAGTAAACCTTTACAAAGAATAATAATAATAATAAGGAAACAATATATGGCTTATAATAAGACAACATGGGTGGATAATTCTACCCCAGCTGTTGATGCAGCACACCTAAATAATATAGAAAATGGTATTGTAGGATTGGATGTAAGATTAGGGACAGCTGAGAGTAATATTGTTAGCACTAATAGTGTTGTTGGTATTCATACAACAGCTATAGCTAGTAATGTGAGTTCAATAGCTGCTCTTAACACACTTCTAAGTACATCAATCATAATGAGAACAGGTACTTACTCAGGCACTTGGGCACCTACACTTGATATTACATATAGTATAAGTAATTATAGTGAGTATAACTGGGTTGTAATGGTGAGCCCTACCTCATATACAATGCAAAATGGACATACAATAAATGTGGATGGTTACATAGATGTAGATGGTAAAACAATAAGATTTACTGCTAGTGAAAATTCTACTTCAATAACTGCTAGGTATACTTTAATAGGTATTAAGAAAACAATCAGTAGTTTATCTACGATAAATCATTAGGAGAAATAAATGTCTATAGTAAGTAAGACTTATGTGGCTAATGGTTCAACAAAGATATTTAGCTCTGATTTCAATGTATTAAGTGAGGAACACATACAGGTTACTGTTGCTGGTTCTGTGGTGTCTAAGAGTTCTTATGACTTAATTAATAATGCGGCTGTGTTTAATGTGGCACCTCTCTTAGGTTCTACTGTTGTAGTAAGAGTAGGTACAACACCAGATGATTTACTTACAGATAACACAGATATAGAGATAGTAAGTGAGAATATTGCACAGGTCAATACAGTAGCTACTGATATTACTAATGTTAATATAGTTGGTAATAATATAAGTAAGGTAACTACAGTATCAAATAGTATAGATGATGTTAATACTATAGCTGAACTTGGGGCTACAAATTTACAGGGTATAGTTAATAATCTTCCTAATATTTCAACAGTTGCTAATATATAT
>DZCE01000189.1 GCA_022736375.1 Arcobacter nitrofigilis
AGTGCCTATTTATGGGGTTAAACTATGGTTTCATATGTGAGAAAGTTGTGTTGATTATTTATAACTTTACTTAATCCAATTTATTTCCCCTCAAACTCTTTTTCATTTGCATTTGAAACGACAAGTTTTGCGATATTATCTGTATCGATTGCTATATCATAAGTTTTACTCGCTATCACTGCGTTTTTTTGTGTTTGTTGGTCAAGTGAATTGACAGCATCGTTTATTTGATTGATACCTAACAATTGCTCTTTACTCGCTAACTCAACACTTTGTATCAAATCAATTGTTTGTGTAATATTTTCATTTAAAATTGTATATCCACTAATCATACTATCGGCTATCTTTTTCCCATTATTTGCTTTTCCAGTTGCATTTGAGACCAGTTTTTTTATCTCATTTGCTGCTTCGATACTTCTTGAAGCCAAATTTCTCACCTCACCAGCAACAACAGCAAATCCAAGTCCAGCATCACCAGCAGTTGCTGCTTCTACCGCTGCATTTAGACTAAGAATATTGGTTTGGAATGCTATTTGGTCAATAATCGTGATAGCTTCATTGATTGCATTTACCTCTTTATTTATCTCATCCATAGCATTTGTAGTGTGGGTTGCTAAAGTTTTCCCTTCAAGTGCAGCATCTGTGACTGTTTTTGCAAGATGAGCCATTTTGACTATATTCGTTGTTGTACTTGAGATATTGCTTGTCACCTCTTCTAAGGCTGCTACTGCCTCATTAGTGCTTCAACTAAGAAGATTAACATTTTCGAGTAAAAAATCACTACTATTTCCAAGTACCAATCCATTTTGTTTATTTTCAACAAGCATAGCGGTTATAGAATCCCTCAATGTATTAATATTTTCAACCAACATTTGAAGTGCTGACCCCTCTTGAATATTTTCTAAAGAAACTTTAGAAAGGTAGTTGTACTCACTATACTCACCTAAAATCATATTGATATTGGCAAGATGTTGTTTTGTCTCCAAAATCATATCATTGACACCAGTTTTAAATTGTTCTAACGCTTGATTTGAAGTGGTACTTTGAATTGTTTTTTCATAATTTCCATGTTTTATCTGCTCTATAATCTTTTGTGCATCCTCTATCAAAAACGCATCCTCTTTACTACCATCTTCAACTTTTTTGATATAGGTATTAAAATGGTCAGCCACTTTTCGCATCTCATCAGAGGGAGTTCACAACAATATTACTAAATGATTGATTATCATTGAGTGCTTTGAGTCCCTCTTCCAGTACTTCCAAAGGTTTCGTTGATTTTTGCAATGCAATATAAGTGATAAGGAGTGTCAACCACCCAAGAATAGTAGAAACTACAAAGACATTCAAAATTGTGTTATAAAGTTCACTATCACTCTCTTCAAGTGAAAAAGTAAGGTCAATCACCCCTATCACATCACCCTCTTTTTGATTTGCATGGCATTATAAACAATCAGCAGTGGCTACCATCAGCTGGAGCATCCTTAGATTATGGGTTCCATCTGTGTATTCAAGGATAGTTTCTTTTTTAGTTTCAAAAGCATTTAAAATATCTTTATCTTTCGTATATACGGTATTCGGAGAATAGAGTTCGATAAGTTTTTCCCTTTTTGCGACAAATAAACTTTTCACACCCTCTATCTGTTTTGCATGCTCTTCAGCCATACTTATTTGCAAAGGGTCACCTGTATTCATAGCATTTCTCAAACTTTGAAAAATTGATTGATTCA
>DZCE01000190.1 GCA_022736375.1 Arcobacter nitrofigilis
TATTTTCATAGATATTTAAATCTATCCCATTTAATGCTTGTTTATCTCCATACCAAAGTTTGAGATTTTTAGAGATTATTTTTGGTTTTAGTTCTTCCATATTTCTATTTTCCTTTATTTACCACTTAATTTCATATTTTTTTCTAAAATATATCGCCGCTGCATTCATACTAAGAAGCACTCCAAGGAGGATAATAATCGCTCCACTCACCCTTTCTATATAAGCACCCTCAGGCATCCCAGCCCATGTAAATATCTGAGCAGGCATAACAGTTGCTGCTTCAAAAATACTACTAGGAGCATCAGGAGAGAATACAACCATCCCTACAAATATGAGTGGTGCTGTTTCCCCCATCGCTCTAGCCATTCCGATAATTGACCCAGTCAAAATCCCTGGCATCCCAAGTGGTAAAACATGGTCTTTTACAACTTGCCATTTGGTAAGTCCAAGTCCAAATCCAGCTTGTCTAATACTCGCAGGAACACTTCGTAAAGCCATTCTTGAACTTACAATAATTACAGGGAAAGTCATCAAAGAGAGGGTAAGTCCCCCGACAAGTGCTGAACTTCTTGGCATCCCAAAAAAGTTGATAAATATAGCAAGTCCCAAAAGTCCAAATAGGATAGAAGGGACAGCTGCTAGATTGTTGATATTTATCTCAATGATACTTGAGAGTTTATTATCAGGAGCAAACTCTTCAAGATAGATAGCGGTCATCACACCAATTGGAAATGCAACAGCCATACAAACTAAGATAGTCATGATTGAGCCAATAACTGAAGAGAAAAATCCACTATTTTCTGGAATCTTCGAATCACCTGTTTCTAAAAATATCCAGTTAAATCGAAGTTCTACTTTATCAGCTGCTTGCAACTCTTTAAGGATTGCTATCTCATCATCATTTAAAGTATTATGATGCCCTTTGAGGTATTGATCCACCTCATCATCAGCTAAAACCCATTCATTCACAGTTGTTCCCATAATCGATGGGTTTGCCTCTGCATTTTTTGGCATATCTCTAAACCAAGCACGGCTCACTAATGTTTCATATTTTTCCTCAACCGCATAGATACTATCCTGTACTGTCTCTTCATTATATGTCATAGGGAGTTGCACATAGGCTTGTTTAAATGATGGTATCCCTTTTGTGATAATATCTGTAAAAAATATCACAAGGAAAACAACTGAAAATATCAAAGCAGATAAACTTATCGCTTTAAATATTTTATCTTTAATATGCCTTTTTGTAAGGGTTGGATCATAAAATGGATTGTTGTATTTAGAATCTTTTGTTGTTTCATTTGTATTTTTCATAGGTTACTCGATTTGTATTTTTCTTTAAAAATTTTAATTGTATAGACACTCACAACATTTAAAATAAGTGTTACAACAAAAAGGACAAGTCCAAGGGCAAAAGCACTTAAAGTCTCAGGTGTCCCAAAAGCGTGATCTCCAGTAAGCGCATCAACAATTCTAACAGTAACTGTTGTCATATCTTCTAGTGGATTCCAGCTTAAGTTTGCTCGAACACCTGCTGCCATAACAACAATCATCGTTTCCCCAATAGCTCGTGAAATTCCAAGAAGTACCGCTGAGATAATCCCAGGCATAGCAGCAGGAACAACGATAAACTTGATAGTTTCACTTTTGGTCATCCCAAGAGCAAGACTTCCTTTTCTCATACTATCAGGAACACTCGTGATAACATCATCACTTAAAGAG
>DZCE01000191.1 GCA_022736375.1 Arcobacter nitrofigilis
CTATTATTGCCAAGTGGATTAAATGTAAAGATGCGTTAGGGGCACTACACTAGTTTTTTCTTACTTCCTCAGGATTTAAGTCTTTGTATAATTTAATATATTCTCTTACAACTTTCATCGATCTTCCGGTGATTTCTTTTATTGCTGTCTCATCCATTCTTTTTCTTATCAACTTCTTTATCTGATCATATTGCTTTATATATCTGTCTACTGCATCCTGACTGTGACCTGTATTCAGCACTATATTTGCCGGACTTTTACCTTGTTCGTACAAACTTATTATTATTCCTTTATGTGTCGGTAAACTTCCTTGATCCAGAACATATCCTTTTAATGGAAGTATCTCGCCCGTCTTTTCTGTATATGCTCTCAAATATTTTGTTATTGTACTTAAGCTTCTGTTCATTAATACACTCAACTCTGCACCACTTAATAATCCACCTTGTTTCTTTGCACTTTTCAGCAGCCTTACCATCGTTTCTATATCTCTGGATTCTCTGTGTTTATAGTTGCTGTTCCTGTCTCCCTTCTTGTAATATATCCTTCGTTCTACATCTTCCTTTGTTATCAGTGGCAGTACTACTGTTACTGTGCCGTAATCTTCTGTTTTCTTTCCATAGCTCTGTCGCTGTCCATCATCTTTTGTTGTGGCAAATACTATCTCGCCAAAGCCCAATTGATCTTGTCCCGGATAATATTCTTTGTGCAAGTCTTCTAAATCATCTCCTAACATTTCTATTATTTTTCTTGATCCCAGTATTTTATATTCATTCTCTAACAGATTTATTATCGCACTCCTAAAGTTTCGTTTATTTATGCTTTCATATCTGTCTCTTGTTGGATTTAAACTCATTACAAGCCTCGCATCATAGCTGCCAGAGGCTTTGAATATCGCTTTGCTGTTTTTTTTATCCCTTCTCTATAACTATTCCTCTTTATCAAATCTTTTAGATTTTCTGTTCTCGTCTTATCTTTTTCACTCTCCGTTATCAATTCCAAATACTGTTTTACTAATCCCTCACTTATTCCTGTTACCGCACTGATTTCTTTTCTTTCATATATTCCCTTGCTTTGAGCCATCAACACTTTTGTAAAACTTTCAAGATACCGTTTTATTGCACCGCTGCTATGCCTGGCTGTTAACTTTATTTCACTGTAAGTTTTTCCATCCAGGTACATCCCTATTATTTTTACTTTATGCGTCTGTCCTCTGCCGATGTTATGTAGATAGCCACGTGTTACTACTTCTATCCCTCGTTGTTTTATTCTGCTAATATCCCGTTTTACGGTGCTTAAGCTTACTGACAAATATTTGCTTATATCTTCCTGACTTAATACCCCGCCTTGGTCTAATGCTTCATCTGTTATTCGTTGTATCTTTATCTCACGTAAGCCTATCCGACCATATCCCTCTCTGCCAATATTAGTGAGACAAAAATGATAGGATAAATTAGAGAAGAATTAGAGGGCAAGAAAGAGTAATAAATTGGAGAATACATTAAATAGAGAAAATGCATACCGGTGTTTCATCAACAGACACGGAAGGAGCCCGTAGGGCAACTGGAGTGTCTGTTGATCGCCCAAATCCGGAGGTCACTGATCATTCCAAACGCCGCCGTTACCCTGAAGGCTACAAAAGGAAAGTTGTAGAAGATGTATCAGCTCTACGTTCATCTGGCAATGGTCAAATAGGCAGCTATCTCAGAAAAGAA
>DZCE01000192.1 GCA_022736375.1 Arcobacter nitrofigilis
TTTGGGAGAGCTATGTTGCCATGGCAAATAGTGAAGGCGGTTTAATACTTCTTGGTGCAAAAGAACATAAAGATGGAAGTTTAGAGTTTTTGGGAATTGGTGATATTGAAAAAGTGCAAAAAGAGTTTTGGACGAGTATCAACAATACACAAAAGATAAGTGCAAATATCTTAACATCAAGTAGTATTAAAATAGTTACATGTGATGCTAAAACACTTATGCTTATAGAAATTCCACATGCCAACCGAAAGAATAAGCCTATTTATCTTGGCTCAAACCCTTTAACTGGAACTTATCTTCGCTACCATGATTCGGATGTGAAAGCAAAAGATGAGATAGTGCGTCACATGTTGGCAGATGCAGTGAATGATTCTAACGATACAGCAATTTTAAGTGGCTTTGGGATGGATGATATAGACAGTGACAGCTTGCGAGCTTATAGAAATTTATACAGAAGTGCAAAAGGGTCGCATCCATGGGCAGAGCTTGATGATAAAGAGTTTTTGATTCAACTTGGAGGATATGCCAAAGAGAGAGCTAGTAATGTTGAAGGATTGACTATTGCAGGACTTTTAATGTTTGGTAAGCTTAGAAGCATACTTGATGGAATTCCAAATTATCTGGTTGATTATCAAGAACAAACTGAAAATGCAGAAGATAGATGAATCGACAGAATCACTACAGATGGAACATGGTCTGGAAATTTGTTTGAGTTTAGCCAAAAGGTTTATCGTAAACTTGTTGCAGATATCAAAGTGCCTTTTAGACTTAAAGATTCATTTCAAAGAATAGATGAAACACATATCCATGAAGCGATAAGAGAAGCACTTGTAAATACACTTATCCATGCAAATTATATGGGAAGAATGGGGATAGTGATAGTCAAACATCCTAAAGGTTTTAGTTTTAGAAATCCGGGACTATTGAGAATTCCTAAAGAAGATATTTTTAAAGGTGGCAGCAGTGATTGTCGAAATAAATCATTGCAAAAAATATTTCAACATATTGGTATGGGTGAACAAGCTGGTTCTGGTTTCCCTAAAATGCTAAGAGCATGGATGGAGCAACATTGGCAATATCCAAATGTGGAAGAAAATACGGTGTATGAAACTACAACGCTCTATATGCCAACAATAAGTCTGTTTCCTGATGATATTCAAGATGCTTTAAGTGAAAAATACAAAGAGAACTATACGAAGCTTGATAAAGACTCAAGGCTCGCACTTATCTTGGCTTTTGTTGAGAAAGATGTAAGTAATCATAGGCTATCAAGTATAGGAGCAATTCATCCTGCGGACAGTTCTAAGATACTAAGAAAGTTAGTTGAAAATCAGTTTTTGGTTTCAGATGGGGTTGGAAGAGGAACTAGGTATCATTTGAATGATAACTATAAAGTTATAGAGGTGCAACCTAAGGAATTAGAGGTGCAACCTAAAGAGTTGGAAATACTTAATCATGACAAGATAAAAGAGATTCGAGAATCGCAAAGAACACCTAAAAAAGAGATGCAAGAAGCAATTTTATGGTTATGTAAAAATGAATACAAAACAAAAAAAGAGCTTGCAATATTTCTAAATAGAGATGCAACCACCATTCGAAATAAGTATCTTACTCCTATGGTAAAAGATGAATTATTGAAACTCAAATATGAAGAAGTAAATCATAAAGATCAAGCGTATAAAGTAAAAGAGGACTTACAATGATAGATAAAT
>DZCE01000193.1 GCA_022736375.1 Arcobacter nitrofigilis
ACTTGCCTGAACCCAAAATATCTTAGTATAATGAAAGCAAGTTCCTATCCTAAATTGCGTTAAGAGATTTTTGCAAATCCAGCAACTTCCAATATTACGACAAAGCAATTTATGGGTTGTTCTTAAAGCTGAATAAAAGGATGATGTGTTTATAAAGATGAGTACTGTTATTGAAATTTAAAAGGAGAAACTACATGCAAAACAATAGAAGCGGGAACAGATTGGATATAATCCTTCAAAAAGGAATAAACTGCCATGGAACTTACGCGTATCCATTATGTATAATCCTTGCGGACGAGAGGCGTTATCCGTGGTTTTATGAGAACTATATGGAAATCTATTCATTAGGTAACCCATGTACATCAATAGATTATATGGATGGCATATCCTATTTGTCAAAGAATGAGAATGCTATATTACATCGAAAATCGATCAAAAGAAGCGAGATTGAGGTACAATTTGATTGCATTGCTTTCGTCAGAGAAAGCATCCATTCTGGGAATTATCTGGTGATGTTTTTAGATGAGTATTATCTCCAAGGACAGGGTGCATATCAAAGCTTTCATTATGTACATGATACCTTGGTATTTGGATTTGACGATTATAAGAAAAAAATTATGGCTGTAGCAGTCAGCCGAAATAGTGATTATGTGATCAACGCCTATGATTATGAAGCATTTAGAAATGCATTCCAGGATGGATTAACCCATTGTAGTGAAGCAATTGGAATTTCTCCCCTGCAGCTTGAGGAAAACACAATCATTCTGCTCAAATGCCGGGAGGATAGAGAACAAGCGTTGAATATATTCGATTTAAATAACTTTAAAGACAAGCTATGTCTGTATGTAAATGCGAACGTTTATTCTGAAACGCAAGAGGTTCCGAGCGTGACCCAAGATCATGTCGATAACAAAAGCTTTGGCTTCGCGGTGTATGATGTCTTTCTGCAAGTATTCTCAAACATTACAGAGGGAGTAGATTTCTGGATGCCCCCTTATCAACAGTTTCTTCTGTTTTTTGAACACAAGAAGGGTATTCTTGAGCGATTACAGTTTATTGCGAATACACAGGAAATTACAGATGAGAGTAAGACTGTATTACTCACATATAGAAAGGTTATTGAAAAATTTGAAACGATCATGCGTCAGTATTTGAAGCTAATCAATTATATTAAATATATGAAACCCGCGAACATTACGGATGCACACAAACAAAATTATTGCAAAAACATTACTAAATCCTTCCAGGAAGTCAAAATAGAAGAGCAAGAATGTATAAAAAAAATTCTGGATTATTTATAATTATTTTGCCATACAATCCATATCATCAAAATGGAGTCATTCATGATAAAACTACATGCTAACTTGAAGCAGAACAGCTATCCTGTCATTATAACAAATCAATACAATGGCATCTTTGAACTTCTAGGAAATATAAATAAAAACGCGAAGTTAATCATTATTACAGATACCCATGTGGATGCTTGCCAAGGGAAGGAGCTTATATGCGTTTTAGAGCCATATTCACACGAGATTTACAAGTATGTATTTCCAGCAGGAGAGAAAAGTAAAACCCTTGATACGGTAGAAGCGATATATTGCTTTTTACTTGATTTGCATGTAGACAGGCAGGATATTATAATTGCATTCGGAGGGGGCGTTGTGGGAGATCTTGCAGGCTTTGTGGCTGCAACGTATTTGAG
>DZCE01000074.1 GCA_022736375.1 Arcobacter nitrofigilis
AAAGGCAAGCTGTAAAATAGCTTTTTAAAATTTCCATTTCCACATGCCAAGCACGGCTTCCCGATAGTTTCCTGCAAAATTATAAAACAAGCCTACTTCCTCTACCGCATAATCTTTTATCTACTAGGTTTAACAAAAGTAGTGATTTTTAAAAATTATTTTTATCATTTTGTTGTTACTCTAATACTCACCAACAATAAGTAATGATTGTTTATTTTATGTTTAAAGTTTTTTTTTATTGTCATTCAGTATCATTTGAATGGATATGGCATTTTAATGTTCCATATTAAATATTCAATGGAGAGTATAATGCAATTAGGTTTAAAGCTATTTGTTTCATCATTTCTACTACTTTTTCTGCTAATGTCGCAAGGATGTAGCGGTGGTGGCGGTAGTAGTAGTGCAACCGAACAAGATACGTCAATTATAGATCCGATTACTCCGATAGATCCGGTTAATCCGAGTGTTGTCTTGCAGGCTTCGACATTTGGTATAAATTTATCAAATATAGTTGATAAAGAGACACAAAGTGTTAGTATATCCGAGTATTCTATCTCAATAAAAAGAGATGATAAAGAGTTGTTGGATGTATATAAAGAATACATTACTATTCAAAAAGATCAAAGTGGGAATATAATTATTTCTATGAAGTATGATGAAACCGATAAAAACGGCATATCCGGTTTGCAACTTGGTGATGTGATTACCTTTGATGCAGAGGGTTATACTCCTCAGCAATTTATAGTAACGCAAACAATGTTGGATAGCGGGGCGGTAGCATTAGCAATTAAGCCTATTGAATCAAGACAAACATTCTCTCTTGCAGATTTAGTAAATAACGGTGATAGCGTGCAGCCTCGTAGTGCCTTTGGAGCTACAACAAGAGTCTCAGGCGATTCCGTAATTTTAGAGACAATCGATAAAAAAACACAATTAACGATTCCAAAAGTTTCTTACGAGAGAATGGTTAGAAAAATATCAAGACTTCCAAGAAGCACTACGACTACACAAGTTTTTGTAGATATGACATCTGTAGACCCAGTGACAGAGCATAGTGCAACAATAGGTGATTTTTCCTATGACCCAGATTCTGAACCGGCATCAGAGCGCACAACATCTGCAGCTACTTCACAAGACAATGGACTTGAGTCGGTCATAATGAGTGATATACAAATGTCAACAGATGCGGGTGATGAAATCCACTGTTTTGGAGATGGAGATTATGACCCTCTCACAAGTAAATGTAGTGATGGGGCGCAGGCTACACTAAAGATGCAAATTCCGCAAAGTCAGTTTGAAGAATATGCATTAAAATATAATAACGGCGATAAAATAGTTCCTCTTTATTCCTATAATAAAGAAAAAGCTATATGGGTAAGACAACTTGATGCTAATGGTGCAGCAATTGACGGCGAGTTGGTACTTGTCGACAATGACAATAACAAACTTGCAAATGGCGGAGACACTTTATATTTAGAGGGGAAAGTTGGGCATTTCAGCTGGTGGAACGGCGATTACCCTTATGAAAATACTTGTTTAAATGTTAAGTTGGATCTTGCAAACTCTGCATCAGATATATCTTATATTTATGCTGAAGGTGTAGATTACAGTGGGCGCACAATTACGAGAAACATACGCGCAACTGATACACAAATCAATAACATTAGTACCAAAGCAAATGCTATGGTATCTGTTTCTTTGATAATGAAAAGCGGAGAAGTCGGCGATAAAATTGTCTATACAACAGGGAGTCCAAGTGAGACGTGTGAGGATATAGGTACATTAGTATCCCCATCTTTAACCAAACATGAAATAACTGTGAAAGTAAATGATGTTGATGGGAAACCAATAAAAAATGCATCTATAAGCAACGGAGGAAGTTACCTTACTTCCGATGACAACGGTACTGTAGTATTTAATCAAAGCTATAAAGATGAGTACAACGTAACAATATCAGCAAGCTATAACATTGACGGCTTTGACTTGTATGATACTACAACAGTAAAAAATACAACTACTGAAACTATAGTGTTTGTTTTTGATATACAAAAAATCACTTACACCGGAACGATAGTAGAAAATGTAAAAGGTACAGAAAAAGCGGCTTCTAATGCTTATGTGCATATCTATGGAGACGGCTACTATCAATATGCATATGTTGATGGAGATGGAAAATTTACAATAAACTTACCCTCATCAAAAGTAAAAGCGAATGCAACTGCGAGCATATATATATCAAGCTATAATTCTGAATATGCTTATTCACCATCCATACGAAAAAAGATAACTTTATCCGCTAACGATACTGACTTAGGCAAGTTTATTTTGTCTTTTAATGTACACACAATTACGGGCAGAGTCACAAATACGCTTGGAGAGCCTGTTCTATCATCCTATGTTTTGTCAAATTCAAGATATAGTTATGTTGATAGCAATGGATACTATAAAATGTATCTTATCACTGCAGAAGGGGGACAAAAGGATTCTTTGTATGCTTATGATTATGCATCTGCAACTCAATCTGACAAACAAGAGGTAAGCTTAGACAGCAATACAACGAATGAAATCAACTTTGTATTAGATCTAAGAAAAGCGACTATTAAAGGTGCAATCTTATCTTCAACCGGTGTTGCTTTGGAGGGGATGAGAGTTTATTGGACTCAAGATTATTCATCGGTTCTCACAGATGAAAAAGGTGAATTTTTATTAGAAACATATAGAGAAGGTGACGGTTCTCTAGTGGTATATAATCCAAATTCATATGATTATCTGAAATTTGATGCAGCAAGTAATCAATACTACATAGAAGTTCTTGGCGCTAAAAAAGGGGAGATAGTTGATGTTGGAAATTTACTTGCAAGTTCAGGCAACCTTTCCCCTATAGTTAAATCTATCTCAGTTAGTCCAGATCAGCCGGTATATGGGAAAGATTTTTCCCTCATTGTTGACGCATATGATCCCGACGGTGATCCATTAACTTACACATTTGAACAAGTGTATGCAACAAGTGCAAAAATTGATTCCAATGCAAGTCAAGCTATTGTGAATGTAGAGGCAGCCGGCTACTACTACTTTAATATAGAAGTAAGTGATGGCAAAGAAGTTGTAAGTAAAAGAACGTCTACATACGTAAAAAATCACGTTAAGCCTGTGATTAACTCTGTTTATACAAGTTATACGAATGGTAATTACGATAAAAGTGCAGATGCAACCGTAAGTGTGAATGCCTATAGCGAAGAGGGAAATACTCTGAGTTACGCATTCACCCTCACAAACATGAATTCGTATGTTGTAACTCCGCTAACTTCAAATGAAAACAATGCAACAATTCCGACAACAATAAGTGATGGAAAATATAAACTTACTATCACGGTGAGTGATCTATATAATAGTGCATCTACATATAAATATTTGACTGTAGATCAGACTGTAGCTCCTACTATTGAAAGTATATTTGTGAATAACGTTGATTTAAACAACTCATCACTTAATATAAAAGCACCTAGCGCAGAGCAAAAGTTCAGTGTATTGCTTAGTAAAGGAGAATTAGCAACACCATTAACTTGGAGATGGTCTCTAGGTGCAAGCTCCTCCACAGAAGAGACTTTTGCAAAATCATTTTCTACTAGCGGATATTATGTCGGGTATGTGACCGTAACCGATAAAATAGGAAGAAGCTCCTCTAAAAGCTTTTATGTTAATGTTCAAGAGAACCAAAAACCAGTGATAAATAGTGTTACAATCACTCCTGATATTATCACAAAAATAGTCGATGGCTATAAAGATGGAGCAGGGAACGCTGTTGAGAGCATTAGTATTTCTGTAAATGCAAGTGACACAGATAGCGCTGACCTTACTTATAGTTTTGGGAATATAGATTCCAAAGATGGATATTCCAAAACGGATACAACGGAAGATAACACTGCTACTTATTCCTTATCGGACTTGAGCGTAGGCGTACATGCTATCAAAGTAAGCGTTTCAGATGGAACAAACAGTGTAGAGAAGTTTATAAACTTTACAATCAAAGAAAACACCCCTCCGCAAATTACTACTTTCATCGTTCCCCTAAATGCTAGAATGGGAACAACAGTAAATGTAATCTCTAGTGCGCAAGATGCAAATTCAGATTCATTAACTTACAAATGGAGTGCAGATAACGGAGCTGTAGTGAGTAATCCCAATAGTAAAGAAACTACGCTTACTCTTCCAAATACGGCAATTACTGTAGAAGTTACGCTTGAAGTTTCCGATGGAGTCAATAAAGCTACTCGTAAATCGAGTATAATTGTTCTGGATAATCAAAAACCGACTATTAGCTATTTCGGAGTTTCCCCACTCTCAATTATACAAAATGCAGAGATAGAATTAAAGTCTCAGTATGGTGATAGTGATGGAAAAATAATTTCGGCAACTTATATTTTGAATGCACCTGATGGCAGCACAACTACATATGATGCCAAAACCGTTTCAAAAATAAAATTAGATACAGTTGGAATCTATAGCGTTTCTTTGGAAGTTATCGATGATAATAATGCAAAAACTATCAGCGATACTATCAAGGTTACCGTAGTCAAGGCAAATCAGGCACCGATAATCACTACTTTGACATCTGACAAGATGAGCTTATTAAGAGGTGAAACAGCTACTTTAAGTGTTGTTGCAAGTGATCCTGACAATGATAACTTTACCATTGCATGGAGTGCAACAAGTGGCGGTGTTATAGTAAAAGATACTATATCAGTAGATAAAGCTACATTTTCATCATCTGCTCTTGGTGAATATACGGTGACAGTGATAGCTGAAGATGTAAATGCTCTTAAATCAGTTAAAACTCTCAAAATCAATGTGATTGATACAGCAATTAGCTTGAGTGCTTCTAAAACAGGGGTTCTTACAGGTGAAGAGGTTACGCTGACTGCTATTATGAGCAGTGGACATGCCGTGCCGAGTGATACGCAGTGGTCATTTACACTCAAGCCCGCAGGATCAGCTGTTGCTATAACTCCTAATGGGGCTACTGCAACATTCACCCCTGATATTGCAGGTACATATACGGTTAAAGGCTTAGCTACACTAAACGGTGTAAATTATGAGAGCACTATCTCAATTTCAGCTTCAGACAAAGCTACAACTCCAAGCGTGGATGGATATGTGAAATCCGGTGAAGATGTTTTAGAAGGTGCAATGGTGCGTTTATACAACAAAGATGATGTGACTTTGTTTGATCAAACATCATCTACAGATGTAAATGGGTATTTTAAATTTATTGACGTACCGGCAGGTACTTACTATCTTGTTACATATGCAGGCAATGGCTATATAGCAAACACTGAAGTTATAATCATTACAGGAGAGTAATCATGAAAAAAGTAATCGCAATCAAAGGACAAAAAATGGCAATGGCAAAAACTATATCTATCGTAGCTTCTATATTTTTAGTTGGTGGGTTTGGCTTAAGTGGTTGTGGTAGCGATAGCAGTAGCAGTGCTACTACTGCCGCTCCGGTGACTCAAGATCAAAATAGTGTAATTGTTGAACAAAAAGGGATGGCAGTTATCGAGGGTTCAGTTGTTTTAGATATGACATCACAAGATAGAACCGTGAAGTCTACAAGCAGCACGAGTGAGATAGTTGCGTATAACTTAAATGATAATACGCAGTACACAACCACTACTGACTCTACGGGGTCTTTTAGTCTCAGCGGCTTAACGCAAGGAAATTATCAAGTAGTAGCTTCTTCAACATCAAGTACACTACGAAGTGTTCGTCAAGTTGATTTAACAAGAGAGACAAGACAAACCGTAGTAATCAACCTTCAAGCAGCGGGAAATGTTAAAGGGAATTTAATTTATGCCTATCCGGGTACTATGGTGTATATTCCTGGGACATCTTATATGTCAACGGTAGACCAAAACGGTAATTTTGAGTTAATTAACGTGCCCGTAGGTGAAGTGACACTTTTTGTTTCTAGTGTGAGTGCAGTGTACGATATGGATATTTATACAAAAAATGTGTCTATAGCAGCCGGGCAAACAGCTGAACTAAAAGATATCAACCCTTATATGACCTCTGTGCAAAGTGCAGATTTTGAGTATGCAGACGTTTCTATCGGCTTGCAATATGAAGGTATCAATATATTTTTAAACAACACCATCAGCTTAACTGATATGGTGAAATATACATCTTTGGTAGATAAAGACGGCAATAAAGTTGAGCTTAGCATTGAGAGCAGTGACAATGATAATTATGGAAATTATTTTCATATAAAAACTGCGGGGGCAAAGGCTGTTGCTGCGGGAGATTACACTCTTGTTGTGGATATCTTAGACGGCGAAAAGTATGAAAAAACTTTTAGCGTCAAAAATAAGGCGGCTGTTTTTACAGATAGTAGCTACAATGGCTTCTACAACACCGGCTTGGGGATTGCGTTTGCACAGGATGTGGCGAATATAAAGGCTTCAGATATTACAGTCTCAGATGCCAACGGCATAGTAGTTGCAGTCAATGGCATAGAGCCAAATGATAATGGCAACTATAGATTAAAAGGTGATTTTAAAACAAATACTCCATATACGGTTACCCTCACAGGTGATTTGCTTGCGGCAGCTCCAGATGGAGTAGTGTATGTTTGGGGAAATGATTATCATACAGAATTTGATAGCAATAATATAGTGCTTGATGGCGTAGATATAGTATATTCAAACCCTTCTGAAGGGCAAAAAGATGTATCTCCTACAAATAATATGTACTTCTATGTCAATAACTCTCAAGGGCTTGATTTAGACAGTGTAAAAGTAACCCTAGGCACACAAGAGCTAACTATCAAAAATGGCGGTTTGACAACACAGGTGAATCAATATTGGTATGGCGATTCACAAAATAGATCTTTTTATATTAAGGGTGCAAAACTCTCTTATGCATCTGTTAACACAATGGTTATCAGTGCAAAAGACAGCTACGGAACTGCTCTGAGTGAAACAGTGGCATTTACAACGATTACTCCTCAAACAGTAGGTCTTTTACCGGAAGTTAACGATGTTATGAACAATATGAATGATTATTATGGCTATTTGAGAGCTTATTTTAATGTACCTGTAGATGAAAAAAGTGGTACGATAACCCTTCATGATGATACAAACAACAAAGATGTTCAAATGCAGATGGATGAATCGCAATCAGTAAACATACCATATGCAAACATCACAAACACTCCTTATCATGTCGGATATAATCCTAGCGAGTTGCTTCCAAATACAACGTATACAATGAAAGTGAGTGGATTTAAGGCGGAGAGTTACCTAATAGCAGATAGAAGTGTGACATTTAAAACACCAAGTAAACACCTTCGCTATACAAGTGTAGAAAATGGACAATATATTATTGCAAGCAATTTGCAAAATCGTATCGAATTTAACTTCTTTGGCGCTTTAACACAGGAAGAAAAAGATAGTTTGGTAAATAATCTTAAAATCACATCTTCTAACTTGAGTATGCTAACAGATAAATCACATCCGGTGCCATTGGTTGTATGGGCAGAAGATGAATATGGTTACGGAGAAAAGTTGATACTTGCCTTTACTATAGAGGACGGCAAATCGTATGAGATTGATTTTTCTGCAAGCAGTGTTGCCGAGAGTTTAGGAATTCCTCATTCTAAATTGACGTTTATGACACAAATGCAAAATAACACTTCAGAAAGTACTGATGTAGTGGTTGATATGTTCAGTT
>DZCE01000194.1 GCA_022736375.1 Arcobacter nitrofigilis
AATGTCACCACTCCTATCATCCCCACAGCTAACATCAACTCTGTTTTTAAAAATACAAAGGTGACACCCACAGCCATCGCATCGATACTGGTTGCGATAGCAAGCGTGATGAGTGTTTTGGTTGAAAGGTCGGTCACTTCTTCGTCAAATTCATCTTTATACGCTTCGTAGAGCATCTTGGCTCCCAGTCCCGCAAGCAGCACAAAGGCGATCCAGTGGTCATACGCTTGAACATAGTCGGCAAATGTGATGCCAAGCAAATACCCCGCCAAAGGCATCACACCCTGAAAAAACCCAAAAACCGCTGCGATCCATACGATCTTGGGAAAAAGAAGCATTTTGTATTTTGAACCTATAGCAATGGAGACCGCCACAGAGTCCATCGCCAACGCAACAGCAAGAATAAAAAGCATTTCCATAAATGTATCCTGTAAAAAAGTGTGGGATTATAGCGCAGGATGATGATGAAATGAATGCGCAATGCAATTTAATTCAACTTGCCCCATTATTCTTTCCATTCCTCGAAAACCGATAATCATTCCTTTGGAAATCCCATAGAAGACTTGTCTATATGACAAGTAGAAATTAGCATATTTACTTCCCCTATAAAATCGCTATTGCCATCAATCTGTTTTAACAGATAGTCAATCAAAACAATAGTATTGTAGATATAACCTATGGCATTTTGGTTGGATATAGATTTTAGTTTGCTGGGGATTTTGGGGGTGATTTTACTTATCTTGTTATAAACTCTGCTGTGATGAGCTATATCATTTCTAACTGTAGACAGATGATACAATATAGACTCCAGATCTCCAGTTCCTAGCCTGTAGTCTCCTGCAATTGCATTTTTGATTGACACATCTTTGATATTGTTGATGAATTGGGACAATATACCAAATGTCATAACCTCTACACACACCCAAATCGGCGGTAACAGCTCCGCGTAGTTGGCTTTGTAGTGCTCTATGAAAATATGTTGGTGTCTTCGATTGATTTCATTGGTGAGCTTATCATAGGTTTGTCGGTACTGACTGTGGTTACGAAAATTATCTGCAACTATGGGATGTGAACCATATTTTTGAGATAAATAGTAGGCAAATTTTGTTCTAGCTGATATCTCTATTTTCTCAATAGCTCCGAACAGAAGTAATTTCAATCTACTATCAAAGTCATAGATGTTTATAATATCTTCAAAGTATATTTGGTTTTCAAATGCCTCTTGTGTGCTTCTGGTGGTTAGCCAATAGCCTTTTAAACGGTAATAATTGAGGTTCAACAGGCTATGTTTGGCTTGATTTTCATCGCGAAATAACATGCCACGAGATTTTAAAAGTGTGATTTGAGCATCTGTATCTAAAAAAGATTTATTGTAGGATTTTTTGAGCATTTATCGACGCCCCCACGACATTATTTCTAAGAGGTGCTGTGAGGTTCTATCAGTGTTATTATATAATAATTGTATAAATACATTCTTAATGCTATTCACCCTTTCCTCTCCACAACCCCAATCTCATCCGCACTCAACCCATACAATTACATTGATCTCTTTTTCGCACTCAAGCACTCGATTTTCCATCGTATCGATGAGAACGAGTCATTGAATATTTATATGAAAACTCTCAAAACCCTCATATCGTGAGAAAGAAAGCAAATATAAACTTTTTAAAATATTTGGAGATATTC
>DZCE01000195.1 GCA_022736375.1 Arcobacter nitrofigilis
TATCGTGGTTCATAATCATACTGATAATTAAATAATCTATCATACTGACTATAAGCAGTAGAGTAAATATAATCTCTACTCTCTTCTGTGAGCTGCGCAAGAGATTTTTTATCACTTGCTTGTTTAGCATCCTCTTTCATATCTTTTTCTATCATCATACCCTCATAAGTGTTTACTATCTTCATCATCATATCGATGTTTTGTATGGCAAATTTAAATACTTCCATTGCTGATAGAGTTGAAAAATCGGTACTATAAGCTCCATAAGCAATTGTTAATACTGCCATGGCGATTTGCATTTCTGGGCTTAGGTTGCCCGTGAATTGTAAAGTAAGTCCAACTATTAAAACTAACTTTAACCACATTGGGTTGCCTGATATAATAGTAAGATAGATAGCGATAGCAAAAAGTATAAATTTTAAGAATCTTTTTAAAAATGATGCTTTTTTTTGTCGCACATAAACATCTAAAAAAGTTTCTACTAAAAGAAAAATTTTGTATCCTGATAATTCTAAGAAGTTTGATTTTAGTCTTATGGAATATTCTCGGATTGTCATCCCTGCCATTTGATAGCTATTGTCTTCTATATAGCAATATTCATAAAAATTTTTAAACTTTTTTCGTATCTCTTTAAATTGTGCCTCTTCCCACCATTTCCAATTTGCCAAATCAACTGTTGGTAAATATCCACTTCTTTCTATCAACGGCGGGTGTGATTGTGGCTCTTTTTTAAAGATAAAGCTCATCTCTTCTATCTTGCCACTATTGCCACCAATTTGTGATTTTAAAGTGTTACACATCCCCAAAAGTGTTATAAGCTCCATATCGTCATCCGCTCGTGTTGGATGTGCATCATGATACTCTCTATCTGTGATAATCTTATCTATCTCATCATCTACATAGCTTAGGAATTGTTTTAGGCTAAAAGCAACTGCTAAACTATTATCTTCGACTATTTCATCATCGTATCTATCTCCAAAGATGATAAAATCTTTGAGTTTACCCACTAACTCATCTCTAAACTCATCAAGTTCATTTGTCTTATCTCTAAAATCATTGTTATGATTTGTGGTGTATGTAGATACTATATTGGTAAAATTAACCTCACCTAAGCCGTTATCATGCCCAAAAATGCCACCTGTGCTATCACTTAACACTAACTTGTCATTCTCATGTTTAAATGGCTCTATGATGACCCTAACGGCTTCATTTACTCCACTTTGATAAATGTACGCTTTTTTTCTTTTGTCGCTTTCACTCTCACTTATATTCTTAACAAAAGCGATTTTTAAACCTTTAAACGCATAGCCATAATTAACTTGGTCATTAAAATTATCCCCTAAATCTACATAAGCCAAATCCATAACAATAAAGCTAAAGTCCTTGATATCTTCAAGATTTGCAACATCTATAACGCTTAAAAATTTAGTTTTAAAATCATACCACCTATCAAGTCTTTCATCAAAACTATCTCCTCCTACACAAAGTCTCATCCCATTTGTGAAGTTGTATTTTAGAGATATGTTCTCGCTTCCTTGATTTACAAGAGCATTCCAACCATTCTCACTCTCTTTATGCCTTGAAAAATACTTTTTAAACTTCTTGCCCCAAATGTTCTTACCTTGCACATCAAGAGCTTTATTGATACGAAAATTGTCAATAGGACTGTAATTAAAATCGTAT
>DZCE01000196.1 GCA_022736375.1 Arcobacter nitrofigilis
CAAAAAGAAGTCCTCATGAACATACTATCAAAAGCAAAGCCCCTTGAGACGACACTAGCAAATATGCGTAACGCACTAAGTGGCGTATGCGATGTGAGTACAACTGCCATAAAACACCCGCTTACAAATTGTTATAGCGTAAATATGAACTTCACAAAAGCACCCACATATATATACTCCAACGGCAAAGGCTCATGTGAGGATAGTTGTATGGCTAGTAGTTATGGAGAGCTGATAGAGAGGTTGCAGACTAATAATAGTTTTAGTGATTTCTACCTACCAAACAGAAAACATTATCCAGATGAGGTGCTGTTTGAGCTGGGTGGTGCGTATTTGGACGACAAGCTAAAAGCAATATATAATCCTAGTGGAGAGCTAGAAGACGAGGATTTGATAGATTTTAATAGTGATAACGATGAGGGCATAGTGGCATTGCCATTTATAAACTTGCAAACAAACGAGCAACTGTACTTCCCTGTAAATATTCTAGCAAATCTATATGTGAGTAATGGTCTAGCGAGTGGAAATACGCCACAAGAAGCACGGATTCAGGCACTTAGTGAAATCGTGGAGAGGCATGTAAAATTTGAAGTCATCAAGAATGGCTATTCGTTACCACTATTTGATGACACTACATTGTCAAAATATCCAAAATTGACAAGTGATATAGAGCTTTTGAGACAAAAAGGATATATCGTAAATGCTCACGATAGCTCACTTGGGGGAGTTTTCCCAGTGACGGCAATATCTCTAATAAATCCTCAAAATGGTACGCTTTTTGTATCATTTGGTTCTCATCCTATACTAGAAGTGTCACTAGAACGCACTATGACGGAGCTTATGCAGGGTAGGGATTTGGACAAACTAGATAGCTTTGAACTGCCGACATTTGATATGGAATTAGTGAGTAGCAGTATGAATATGGAGTCACATTTCGTCGATAGTAATGGCAAAATGGGCATGGGGTTTTTAAGTAATAAAAAGAGTTTTGAATTGTCTCCATGGGCATATAGTGGCGATAAAATTCGTAGTGATATGGATAGCGAGTTGTCATTTTTAACAACCATTATTTATGGCTTGGGTAAATCTATTTACATGAGAGAATATAGCCACTTAGGCTTTTATAGCACACAAATCATCGTGCCAGAGTTCTCAGAAGTTTATGCCATAGATGAGCTAATTGACAATAATAAAAATAGAGGCAAAGCTGTGCGTGACGCTGTGCTAAATTTTATCGATTATGACCCAGCTGATATATTAGATATAGTAGAAGAGCTAGATGATGCCATAGATGTGGGTAGCTACATAGGTGTGATATTTGCCAAAAGTTTTTCTATGCTTGAATTTAAAATACAGCTCTATATTCTCAATAGGGACGGTAATAATGCTCTAAATGCATTGGGATATATAAGCGAACGCACACCATTGCAAAACGCTATCTTTGAACTTTTGATACTCCAAGTGTTAGAAAAAGATATAAACGAATACGAAGATGCTCTTAAAATGCTATTTACGGTTGATATTTACAATGAGGCAACAAAGATACTAGAATGTCGTGCAGACCTAATAGATTTGGCTTTTGATACACAGTATGAGGATATTTTGGATATGTACGATAGAGTGTATGCGAAGCACGCATAAATAAAAAGTTATCTCAACTGATTTTTGACAAATTCATT
>DZCE01000197.1 GCA_022736375.1 Arcobacter nitrofigilis
ATTCAAATCAACTGATCCTGAATGGCTAATTTACCAAATTGATTTTGAGGGCTTAACAAAAAGTTATTAAATGCTTCAGCTGATTATTAGTAATCAGATGGTACAATACATCTGAAAATTTAAATCAATGGAGTCAATTATGAGAAAACATTCCAAATCAAAACAAAACAATACATTTTACCCTATTAACGGGTATCCCGGTTATTTTATTAGCAAGTTAACTACAGATGTTTTATGTACAAATGAAGCATTTCCTGTAATATTGCAACAAATTCCTAATTCACTTGGTGAAAACAATTATTTTGTTGTTGTTCTTAGTGACGGTAAAAATCATTTTATCCATAGATTAATGGCAAAAACTTTTTTACCTGATGAAAAAGAGCATGTAAACCATATTGATGGAAATAAGCAAAATAACCAACTGTCTAATCTAGAATGGGCTACACCAAAAGAAAATGCACAACATGCAATACTTACAGGACTAACTGATCAAACAGTTTTACAAAAAGAAGTACATCAGTATGATTTAGCTGGAAAATACCTTCAAAGCTTTGCTAGTATAGTTATTGCTGAAAATATGACAACAGTAGCTAAGCAAAATATAAGTAAGACAGCTCTTGGTAAAAGACACCAAGCTGGAGGATACCAATGGAGATATACAAAATTAGATCAAATAGCTCCAGCTAATCCCAATAGAAAAAAACAGATAAAATGTATGAAAGTATCATCAAGCACTACAACTGTAGAAGTCTATCCAACAGGACAAGATGTATACACTGAAGTTTGTGCATTGGTTAATTGTCTAAGATCTAAATTAATTAGAAAATTTAAAATAGATGGTACTGTAATATTTGAAAATGGTTTCAGAATAGAAAAAATTTATCATAACTAGGCCCTATAAGAAGTGATTCTTATAGCAAACTCTTTGAATTCGGTGAAACCCTTACCATTAAGTTGAAGGCAATACCGAGCGAAAATTCGTAAAATTAGTAGTGTTTTAAATAGCCATATAGCATAGCATGCATATAAATATTTAAAGATAGCTATTATGTCAAGATACTGTATCTTGACACGTTTGACGTGTAACGACTAACCGAGTCATCGGTGTACACTCAAGTGAGTGGAAGTGGAGAGTATCTCAATTTTTGAGATAAAGAGATAGTCTGATCTATACAGAAATGTATAGTTGCACATAATGGTGCAGATTGTGTAATAACGAAACACAATTGAACATAATGTAGAGCTGAATGTCAATGCCAATTTAACTCATGATGCAACTAAATTGCAAATATTGAATGATGGATTTGACATGCACACTAAACACGCTTGCACATTCTATCGTAAAGAAATAGAAGAGCATATAGGTAAACCAATAGAAGACTCTTTAGAGTTTAATCTATGGTTGAAAAAACAGGACTTCTTCAAACCTTATCGTAATGGTGGGAAGCCCAAAACTTTTAAATTAGAGTTAACTGCTACGCAATTCGCAGCGTAGTTACACAGGCTCCTTTATACAGTAATGTATATCGAACAATCATGTATATGCTGGAACATCTAAACACATAATGGTGTAGACAATCAGCAGACCAAAGTTTAATCAACTTTGATCTCAAAGACTATCCCGAAAGGGAGTACACTCAAGTGAGTGGAAACGTA
>DZCE01000075.1 GCA_022736375.1 Arcobacter nitrofigilis
AATCCTACATGAGTAACTTCCTTTAGCTCTTTTAATAAATTATCTACTTTTTTCTTTGGTAAATAATTACAAAAATTGAGAAATACATAATCTGGATTTAAAATATTTAACATATTTTTATATTGTAAGTGAGAAAATGTAGCTACTCTTCTAATCCTATTTGTTCTGGTAGTAAATTCTTTTTTTAACCCCAACTCTTTCCAAGAAGTTTCTACGCTATCTGGGTAAAATGGCCCTGAATGGCCTACTTCTACGCCATCTTCAATAACATTCCCTACCCTAATAGGGAAAGTCCTTATTGCCACAGACACTTTTCCTAAATATTTTGGATGTACATTTGCATCATTCATTGCTGATGAAATTGTTATATCTCTACTCGTACAGTGTGGGTAAGAAAAGCCATGATTTAAAGATAAATCCAAGCCTTGTGGGACTTCCATCAATACAGTACAATTTTGTTGCATGTAATAATGTAAGTCCACGTTTTTAATATACTTACTAAGTTCTGGTGTATCTTTAGCAAGTTTAGTATTAGTATTTCTACTTATTTTTTTTGTTAAAGCACTTCCAACACCGCTCATGGTAGAAGCAATCTTTTTTACGCCGGCATTGTTATTTTTTTCTTCCGTTATATCAGAAGAAGATATAATAGCTGCTCTCGGATGTATCGCTATTCTATTATGGTCGATGTTATTTTCTTCAATTTCTTTTAATAAAATAGTCAAATCTATAATTGATCCTGCACAAAGATAAATTAAACTTCTTTTATTTACAATACCACTAACCGGCAAATGTTTAACAATAATTTTCTTTCCATCAGCGTCATAAAAAGTATGACCAGCATTAGAACTTGCATTGCTTACAGCAATATCTATATGATTAAAGACGCCGATATAATTGGATAACAAACCTTTTCCTGTACTTCCAAATTGACCATCTATTATTATATTAAATTTTCCCGGAATCAATGAAATCATTACTTTGCTTCATAGCCTTCAACAAGAAGGGCTTTGAGATTATTTTCTATTTCTCAACTCTTCTTCCAAACTAATCCTATGTTTACGGGACGCTCCATTGCCAATCTCCCAGTGTTCGTCCCGGTCATCCCAGCAACTATCACAAACCCATGATTGGAACGATTCTGACCAAAATAGCTCATCCGCAGGATGCGAATATTCATCACCGCAAAAATGGCATCCGTATAATGCCCGCGGTATTGGTCTTTCTGCCATAATTCTCTCCTTTAAAATTTAATTAGCACGTACCCGTTCAACTATTGATACTGTACAAATTTTGACAATAAACTAATAATACTTACAGGCACCTCATCAAGTACAAATGAATCATGGTCTGTTATCCATTCCGGGCGATAGTCACCCATCCACTCAGGACGATTATCAGCCATCCATTCCGATCGATTATTCCCCATCCACTCAGGACGATTATCAGCCATCCATTCAGAGCGGTTGTCGGCCATCCACTCAAGTCGGTTGTCGGCCATCCAATTGGGTCTATTATCAACTAACCAATTGGGTCTATGATCCGCTATAATATTTAGCTGGTTGTTGGTTAATTCGCCAATCTTCATAATAATTTCCCCTTTAATAATAGCAAAAATGTAAAATAATGTTTCTTAATTCCATTATACTATAAATTTTGATAAAGGTTTAGACATTTTTGCTACCAATAATTGTACCCGGCATCTTTTTTTCCAGGGATCGTACTCATACTCTTCATAGTTGCCGCTCTTCATGATGGAACGAGTTACCATCTTATCCTTGGCACGCTGTTCACGAGTGACAGATCTTCTATAATCAGCAGGAGCGTTACCGCTCCATCCATAATTGGAACGAGTATCGGAATGGAACTTCCAGTTCTTGTAACTCTCAAAATCACCGTCATCTACAGAAGTGATTTCATAGGGAAGGCAACGTTGCCAACGGACTTTTAGCAAGCAATGGTCGATATAACTATGAACAGCCCAATCACTGTCCGGAATAACAGACTTTCTTCTTCTTGTTCTAGACATTTTAACACCTCTCGAGTTAAAGTTAAACTTCTCGAGTGTGTATCATAATTTAAATACAGCTTCATAGCTACCTACTTTATTTATTTTTAGTGTTCTATGTATTGTAACTTGATATCCGTTAATCTGTTGGAACAGGTATTGTTTAACTAATGTGCTAAATTCTTTAATCATTGTATATTTTCTATTTTATTTTGGAGCACTCGGTGCGATTCGAACGCACGACCTACGGATTAGAAGTCCGTTGCTCTATCCAACTGAGCTACGAGTGCTATAAAATTACATATTCAATTTAGTAAGCTGAAAATTAATATGCTAATATAAATATATTTCGTTTATATAGTATGGCAGAAGAATACGCATATAAATAAAAAATACATAAATATAAAATAACCGATGCTTCCAATAACAAAGATAATGTCGCAACAATAATACAAATCCACGGAAAAAGCACATATAATTTATTAGGCATCCAAATATCCATAGTATCCTCCATATCTCTAAAATTACTTACTGAATCATATATCTATGTACTATCTGCATAATATCATTTTTTAGATCATCTATATGATTATTATGGATTGTATAAGTAATCAACTCATCAGGTAAAGGGATTTCGGAAACATGCTCCATTTGTACTACACCTTCCTTGACAATCTCAATTATAATCCCTTTCCTACGCACTATAGCTTCAGCTTCATTCGGAAACCTCACATCATCAATGATAAGATTATAATCCATTGTTCTATGAATATTCCAAAGAATATGTACCCAAAAATCATCACCGAACGTATGACGACATGCTTCGGTACTAAACTTTTGTAAAATCTGTCTATAACTTAAACCCCAAAAAAGATCAACTTGATTTTTCTGCTCAGCATTTCCGAGTAACTTCTCCATCGGTATAGAAAATAATTGAGACACAACTAATTTTAATACCCTGCCATAAGAATCTTTTGTAAATCCAGCTTCTACAAGAAAATCTGCCGCTGTAGTTTTACCGGATCCTGCTCTTCCTGAAAACCCTATAATCATGTGTGTACCCTCTAATGAACATACTTACATTAATTTTTGCAATATTGCTAATTTACTGTCATCCGTTAATCTTTCTAATGACTGTTGCAATGTTATCCCTTTCCTTAAAGAAAATAATATTCCTGCATAAGAATAATCTTTTACTTTAAGTGCAAATTCTTTTTGATCCTCAATGTGTCTATTACTTTCCCATATTTCTGTAATATTAGTAATAAGGGTATTGTATGCCTGGATATACGGATCAAAAAACACCTTATCTTCAGGAAAATATGCAAGATATTCATCCTGTTCTTGCATATAAACTACCATAGCTATCCTTTTTGGACTTATTACTCCATTATCACGCAAATGTGAAATAGCAAGATATGCAGGATTTTTAATTTTAATCCTATCAAAATTAATACTTGATTGCTTATCATAATGTACTGCAACATACCCTTCTTCAAGAGGATGTATATCTTTCAACGATGCTATAATATCTGTAATAGTCATATTTGAAAAATCGTACACTTTAGGAGTACTTACTCCTAAATGTTCTGCATATGCACACACAGTATACCAATCATACTCAACACATGATGTCTTAGAACGCACTGATAATAACTTGACAGAATAATCACTATATCGTGTAACCACTCTATTTTCAGGTGTACATAACTCAAAAACAAAAATTAAATCATGTAAAGTACTATCAGTATGTAAAATATGAGTGGTGTCAGTAAAATCAAGACATTTTTGTACTAATGACACATAAGATACTCCTGAAGGGGTATTACCTTCAGCAAATGCCATTTTTCGAGTGGCACAATGCCATGTACTGTTGTAACGATATAAAGTAATTAGAGTACCATCTAACTTTTCTAAGATAGTAGACTGTACCATCTTATGTGACTTCCACTCTTTTGTCTTAGGACACTCATTAAGATTAAAAAATCGTTTAAATGATTGCGCTACAATAGCAAATGTTTCAGAATTAAGGATAAGACCCCTGCATTCTTTCACAATATCATTCTGTTTAGGGGAATCTATCTGTGAGTAATTAAGTGTTATCAATGCATCTTCTGGATACTCTTTGACACTTAAAAAATAAGGGGCTTCTCGCAAAGATTCAATTGAATTATTCTGTAGGTACTCTTGTACTTTAAGCATGTATGCCTCCATTTAGTCTATGAAGTTCTAATTATTTTAAGTACTCTATAGTATTCTTAGAATAAATGTAAGAAAAAATAACAAGGTCATAAAATTGCTTTTTTATATAAATTAATTGACATATTAAGAAGTACATTATGTAGCGCAATATTATTTTTCCAATCTATAGGAATAGCATCAAAACCATAATAAGCTCCTGCAAGCTGTCCAGTTATAGCTCCTGTTGTATCTGCATCGTCTCCTAAATTTACAGCTAATAATACACATTCTTTAAAAGACCTTCCTTTATTGAACGCCCATAATGCAGCCTCCAACGATTTTACTACATGCCCACTACCTTTGATAACATCATCAGATAAATATGTTTGATTAACTACAATATCTGCTATATGCTTTGAAAGATTACTTTTTACAGGCAATGTAATAGCATGATATTTATCCATACCTAAAAATAACTCTTTTAATATATGTGCTAACAAAATACAAGCAGACACACAATCAGGATGTTTATGTGTAATTGCTGAACTCATAGCTGCATACTGAAGCATATTTTCAGTATGCAGAAAAAACATAGGAATGGGTGCTAATCGCATAATAGAACCATTACCAGCACTATATACATCAGTAAGTCCTGCGTAACAATCTCCTGTATTCTCGTAAATATCTAATGCAGTTGATATAGTGTTGCCGATATCAAAACACCTGCCATTGGATGACATATACCCATTGTCACGCCATTTAAGGTACTTATCCATCTGGTCGTGTGCATTGAAACCACTACAATCAAGCAGGCTTTGACCAAGGCATAATGCCATTGACGTGTCATCAGTCCACTGCCCTGGTTTCAAATCAAATACCCCACCACCTACCATATCTGTTACAGGAGCAAACGAACCTCTTGGTTTAAATTCTACAGATGTGCCTATAGCATCACCAATAGCTAAACCAAACAAACATCCTTTATACTTATCAATAACCATACTAAATACCTAATTTTGTAAATGTAATACAACTATAAGAAATTAATGGAAATTTACTATAAATTCATCTTCATCTTCATATGTGCGTAAATTTTCAGTATCAGGTATACCATGATGTTTAGTCATATACTCTAAAGAAGCGTAATCAACTATAGCAAAAATCTTTTTATCTTCTATTAATTTTTTCTTATCAAAATGTAATAAATAGCGACGATCTTTATATTCATCAATTTGTGTGACATATGCTGACATAGTATCGGGTAAATGTAGCCCTGTATCTTTAAAAGAATCTTCCGGAAAATGACGTTTTATAGGCTTTTCACTACTATGTACTTGCCCAAAATCTAATGCTGTATTTTTAGTAGCTGAGGTACTTGCTAATGATTGATGTATAAATACATCATTGTCCTTAACTGCACTATCCAGAAAACTAATACCTCTATATAATGTATCATTTCCTTTATGTACTAATGAAGACATTTTAGATGACGTATAACTATCAGTGATTCCTTTAATTTTATGTATTACATCAGAAAAATTAAGAGGTAGTTTATCTTCAGTAAGGGTACTTTTTTGGAACATATTGCTTGAATCTGGGCGTGTATATTGTACTGGACTATCTCTATTAAAATGAGGCAAAGCTCTATTAAGTATATCACTTAAACCCATATTACTTGAATATCCCCATGATTCAATTAAAGAAGCTGTGTATTTTTTTATATTACCTGGTAACATAGCTACAGGGCGAACATCTGATGCATGTAGTACTTGTTCCATAGCACGAGGATTGACAGAAGCACCAAGCATATGTAATCCTATACTATCCATTTGATAATCAAGATCTTGTCCTGTTAATTGAGATTGTACATATGCTCTATCTTTTTCTGGAAGGGCTTGTAATGTATCAGATAATATTTTAGTAGTATGCTCAATACCATGCTTATTAATATTGTAATCTATTAGTGTAGTAGTATCTCTTACAGGATGCGCACGTTCAATAAGTGCGTCCTCCATACTATTGCTTTGATTACCACTAATAAGATCAGTCTTTAATGAATGGCTAATAAAATCGGAGTCTACAAACATATCCATCTGTGCATTAACATGATCATTCTTTTCTTGTACAGGTATATCCATACTATTACGTCGTACATTGAATAAAGCAAACTTTTTATCTATGTTAGATGATTGCATATGTGCTGATGAGTCCTTAGGTAACTTATCTGCTAGTACAGTAGCAAATCCATTTTCCATTACATCATCTACTGCGTATGTAAATGTTTTCTTACTTTGCAGTTTATCAAATAAATAACCAGATAAAGAAGTGTTATTTATTGAATGCTTTAAATTTAACCCACCAAATACTTTATTAATTATTTTATCATAATCAGTATCAACTCCAGGATCTTGAACACTTAACATCGTGGCATGTCCTTGACTAAGTGTATGAGCATGATCTACATAAGCAGCCATAAGTGTATCTAATTTCTGAGGATCAAATGATGAAGCATTATTTAAGAGAGTGTTTATCTCATCATAAGGAGCTGTTTGAAGATCATCAATCCCACCTGAATGAGATGTTGTTTTTGAAGGGGATAGAAACTGTAATATCTGATTATACTTTTCTGTTAAAGGAATATCATCAATAGAAGGGGTAGTAACCTGTTTAGTAGCAGGTACCTCTTCTGATGCGTAATGCTGTTTAGTACGAATATGTGGATGAGTGCTATTGACTAATGTAGCTTTAGTAGGCAGTAATTTAATACTCCCTGATCCTTTTGGAACTTTAGCACCCTCAAGTACTTTGATATCAGTATGCAGTTCTTGAGTCTTAAGATTACTTAAAGTACACTGAATACGTTGTGTTTTATCTTGTACGTTACAAGTATCTTTGATGCTTTTCTTGGGTAATAGTCGTTTAGATTTAGCCGCAGGCTTATTTCGACGGCTATTATAATGTAATGATTTGATTACATTATTAGCATCTACTGAATACAGTTGCTCATCTTTAAATCTATTTAATTCTACATATACTACGCTACTCATAAAATACATACCTCATTACAATTACATCATACACCCTTTAACAGGCATCTTATAAAATGCACATACAAAAAATAGTTACATTTGTGATTTTATTGATTGTTTGATTTCTTTTATATCAGTATGTACTCCATAGTAGGGTACATGTAATGTATCACATACTGCTCTTACTATAGCATCCAATTTACTGACCTGCTCAAGTAAAGACTTATTTTCAACTATACACTTATCTAATCTGTGTTGCAGTATCTCTTGTACATAAGCCATATCTAAACCCTACCTATGGAGTGC
>DZCE01000198.1 GCA_022736375.1 Arcobacter nitrofigilis
TAATAAAGGAGATAAATGGAGATTATGAAAAATAAAGCTAGTCTTGAAGAATTAAATAATCTTCACGGATTAGTAGCAATACATCTAGCACATAATCTAGATGACCCTAAAGTCTTAGCACAAGCTGTTAAGTTCTTAAAGGACAATCAGATAACAGCAGATGTTGTTGAAGAAAATAACTTTATATCTATAACAGATAGTATAAAGAAGTTAGCTAGTAATAGTAATAATAAGAAAATAAGTCTAACAATAGAAGATATGTTAGAGTTAGATTAAAAAATAGCTTGTAGGAAGCCCTACAAAGCCTTTTTAGTGTCTAGGCTTGTCCTTGGTTGGGTAAAACCTCTTAAGGGCTCCTAGGTACCTTAAAATGCTTTTAAAAGGCATATAGATATATAAAGTATAAAGGAGATTATATGACAGATGAAGAGATTGAATTAAGTATACAAGACTTTAGGGTATTCCTTAAACATTGTTGGATACATTTAAGGCTCCCAAAACCAACTCGGATGCAATATTATATGGCTGACTATTTACAAGAAGGTCATAGACGACTTCAGTTACAAGCTTTGAGGGGTATTGGTAAAACTTGGATAGTTGGGGCATATGTTTGTTGGAGATTATTAAATGACCCAAATGAAAAAGTATTGATTGTATCACAAAGTGGGGGTATGGCTGATAATATTGCAATATTTATTAGAAAATTAATTGATAGTATGCCTATATTAGCTCATCTACGACCTAGACCAGACCAACGAAGTTCTGTTTTAAGTTTTGATGTTGATGGTTGTAATACATCTGTTCAGCCATCTGTTAAATCATTGGGTATTACAAGTCAATTACAAGGTAATAGAGCTAGTATATTGATTAGTGATGATATTGAAGGGGTACAGAATAGTGCTACAGAGAAAAGAAGACAAGATTTATTAAACCAAGCTGCTGAGTTTGAGGCTATATTACAAACAACTGAGAATGCTCAGATACTTGTATTAGGAACACCTCAAACAAGTGAGTCTGTTTACAATAGATTGAAGGATAAAGGGTATGTTACAAGAATATTTCCAGCTAGATATCCTGAACAATTAGATAATTATGGTGGTTGTTTAGCTCCTTATATATTAGATGATTTAGATAAAGAACCACAACTAGCTGGTCAACCAACTGATAGTAGATTTAGTGAAGAGGACTTAATAGCTAGGGAATTAAGTTATGGTAAGTCTGGTTTTAAACTACAATTTATGTTAGATACAACACTTAGTGATAGTGATAGATATCCTCTTAAGACAAGTGATTTAATTGTAACTGACCTTGAACCTGTTAGAGGCCCTATAGAGATTACTTGGTCTAGTAGAGATACTGATATAATTAGAGATATACCAAATGTAGGGTTTACTGGTGATATACTAAAAAGACCATCTATGGAAAGTAGTGAGAGAGCTAATTATGAAGGGTCTGTGTTAAGTATTGACCCTAGTGGTAGGGGTAAAGATGAAACAGGTATAGCTGTTGTTAATCATCTCCACGGTAAGATATTTGTACCTTATATTGATGGTATAAGTGGAGGGTATGATGAAAGTTTATTGAAGATAGCTGAGATAGCTAAGGAATATAAGGTTAATAAGGTTGTAGTAGAAAGTAACTTTGG
>DZCE01000016.1 GCA_022736375.1 Arcobacter nitrofigilis
TCATATTGTGCTTTTTCTGGTATATATTTTTTGGTTATATCTGTAGCCCATATCCATGCATATCGTCTGGCACCATCTAGGGGGATTTTTTCATCGTATTGTTCTTCTATCATTCTAGCACTACCATTTGCTAGTGTGGTTTTTGATCCTGCGATTAGACCCGTGAGTGAAATATCACGCTCACCAAACCTAGTTGCTTCGCTACTCAAATCATCGGCATTAAATATCCTGCCATACGGATAGTGCATCATAATATCCCCATTTATTAGTTTCAAAAATTGTTTTTGGACTTTTGTGCCAGCCAGTGTACCAGCTGGGAGTTCTAGTACACTTTCGCATTCACTCTCGCTAAACTTTTGTAGTAGCAGGCTTATCTCTATTCGCTTTGACAACCAACTGTTAAATAGATAACTTTGGTATGAGCCAATGAGAAATTCTCGTAGTTTTCTATCATTGATTCTGATTTCTTTAGCGATTAGTTTCTTACCATCTTCCCAGTTATTGCCATCAGTGCCAAACCTCTGATTTCCAAAGTAGTTTGGCAGTCCATTTTCCTGAATCCAATCAAGAGTTGAATCAAGTTTATCTTTTTGTACACCTAAAACTTTTTTGAGACGCATTTCAAATCTATTTCCTTTTAGGTGACCAATGCGGATTTTATTATTGTGTCTGATTTTTTCTAATATTTTAATGCCATCAGCTTGTAATGTATCTAGCAAAGCTTCATGTTTGGCTAGAATTGATATGTGTTGTATGGTCATAGCATATTTGTCTTTGAGTCCAGCGTATCCGATTTCGCTATGTTTTATGCCCAGATGATTTGCTATGATGCTTACCATTTCCCATGTGGTAAGCTCTTTTTTGCGAATTTTTAGAACCAGATGTTCGCCCTCGCCACTAAACTCATATAGTGGAATCTCTTCTACTGTAAAATCTCGTGTTGATGGTGTAAATAAAAATTCATTTTTGTTTGCTAGTGGGTAGAGTAGTTTCATAATGCTCTTTTGAATGGATTTTAGAAGTGTTTGTGGTATTTTACTTATTTTGTGATAAGCTAGAGGTTAAAATCCTCCAGCAACTAGCTTTGTAACTACAAATCCACCAACTATTAGCCATATGAACATAATTAGAGCAGTGTATATTGGAGCTCCACCTAAACCTTTGAAGTTTGCAAATTTAGTGCCAATTCCTAGAGCTGTCATCGCCATCGTGAGTAAAAATGTATCTATCATATTGATGCCATCTACCATATCTTTTGGCAATAGACTAAGTGAATTGAACCCAGCTACGGCTATGAAATAAACAGCGAACCATGGAATTACAATTTTCACAGCTTGTTTTGAATCTGTTTTTGATGTAAATGATAGATATAGACCTAATATAATCAAAAGAGGAGCAATCATCATAACCCTAGTCATTTTGACAATCACGGCTGCATCGCTCATCTCTTTACTGGCATTTGGAACTGAAGCTGGTACAGCGATTACTTGAGCTACTTCATGAATAGTGCCACCTGTGTAAATTCCAAATTGATGTGGAGTCATATGCAAAAATCCAGTAGAAGGTTCAAAAACAGTTAGATAAAGAGCAGGGTATAAAAACATAGCAATAGTACCAAACAATACAACCATGGATACTGCAATAGCAGCCTTGTATCCATCTGCATTTATAACTGGTTCAGTTGCCAGTACGGCAGCAGCTCCACATACAGAAGCACCTGATGCGTTAAGTATAGATATATCTCTATCCATTTTGAATACTTTGATGCCAGCCCATATACCAAGAATAAATGTACTAGATAGCATAATAAGAGATACCAAAAATCCTTCCATTCCAACGGAAGCTATTTCTTGAAATGTAATTCTAAAACCATAAAATACAATCGCAAATCTTAGTATTTTTTTGGCTGAGAATGTAATCCCACTATCCATGTCACTACCAAGTTTATAATGAATAGTATTTCCAAAAACTATACCAAGAATAATACCAACCACAAGTGGTGATATGCCTAGACTTTTAATTGCTGGAAGATTGGCAAGTAGCGTTGAGAATGTAGCAATCAATGCAACCAAAACAATGCCTCGTACAAAACCTTTTTGTTTTAACATTTCTATCATAAGAATAAAACCTTTGTATATTATTATCAAAATTATATCATATTTAACTTTTATAATATCATTATTATTTATTCAATTTTATGTATAATTTGATTTATTACATTTATTAATTTATAGTTAATATATATGTCGTATACTTTCAGATAATTATTAATGGAGTTGGCAGTGTTAAATATAGCAAGTATAATTAAAAAAGAGTTGGGCAAAGTTATTGTTGGACAAGAGAAGATGATAGAAGCACTACTAATAGGTTTATTGTGTAAGGGTCACATTTTACTCGAGGGAGTTCCTGGGGTTGCAAAAACTACAACCGTCAATGCTTTGTCGCAGACACTTGGTCTAAAGTTTAGTAGGGTACAGTTTACACCTGATTTATTACCAAGCGATATAATAGGTACACAGATATATGACCCACAATCAAATGAATTTAAAATAAAAAAAGGTCCAGTGTTCACAAATCTACTTTTAGCAGATGAAATCAATAGAGCTCCAGCAAAGGTTCAATCGGCCTTGCTTGAGGTCATGCAAGAAAAACAGGTAACCATTGCTGAGCAGACATATAAGCTAGCACTCCCATTTTTGGTACTAGCTACTCAAAATCCAATAGAAAATGAGGGAGCATATGCTCTTCCTGAGGCTCAGTTGGATAGATTTATGATGAAAGTATTAGTTGGATATAACACAAAACAGCAAGAGCTTGAGATAGCCAGAAGAGTGGCTAATAATAAGTTTGAGGCAATCAATAAAGTTGTTGATACGAGTATGCTTGAACTTGCAATAAGTGAAATGATGAATATACATATTGACAAAGAGGTTGAAGAGTATATTGTGGATATCGTTATGGCAACTAGAGAGCCTAAAAAGTATGGGATTGATGATCTTGCAGGTTTGATAGAGTTTGGTGCATCACCTAGGGCTAGTATTGACCTCTATAAGGCATCTAGGGCTGTTGCATATTTACGAGGAGAATCATTCGTGTCTCCAATAGATGTTGCATATATCGCAAATGAAGTGTTACGACATAGAATAATCATTAGTTATGAGGCAGAGGCTAAAGATATTACACCAGATATTATAGTTGATAAAATAGTGTCAACATTGCCAATCCCATAGTAAAATTTATAAATGAATACCAAAAATTTACTTCTAAAAGCAAAAAAGCAAGTTTACGGAGATAGATTGGGAAATCATGCTACAAGATTTCAAGGTGAAGGCTTTGAATTTAGTGAACTTCGTGAATATATGTATGGTGATGATGTTCGTAAGATAGACTGGAAGAGTACAGCAAAAACTGGTAAAACTTATATAAAAGTTTACAATGAAGAGAGGGAGTTAAATGTAGTAGTAGCAACTATGATGGGAGGCTCAACATATTTTGGAATGGCTAGGCAAAAAAGCGATGCCATGAGAGAGATTGTGGCACTTTTAGGTAGTGCATCGCTAATCAAAGGAGATCGATTTACGCATTATTTGTTTGCAAATACTGTTATATCGTACACAAAGCCATCAAAGAGATTTTACTCTTTGCATATGGCATTAGAAGAGATGGATGCATTTGAGCCATTGGGACTTGAAAGCAGATATGATATTATGCGTAGAGAACTTGAACTTAGAGTGAGCCAAAAAGCACTTCTTTATATTGTCTCTGATTTTATAGGTGATATAGATTTTGCTAGATTATCACAAAAGCATGATGTTGTATTTGTTATTGTTAGGGACAGATATGAGGAGAATCCACAAGAGCTAGGTTTTATTGGGCTAGTAGATATGGAGAGCGGTGCTAAAATGGTAGGAAATATTGACAATAGTGCAATTTATAATTATAAAAAATCTCTATATCAAAATGATGCCAAACTTGCCAATCAGTGTATGAAACATGGAATAAGAACTATAAAGGTCTATACTGATGATGATATTTTTATAGCATTAAAAAGAGGTATGAAATAATGGAGGAGCTTAGAGATATAAAACCGTACATTGAGACAGGCGAAGCTCTCTATTGGAGTGTTATAGGCTTTGTAATTTTGCTTCTTATTGGAACATTAATTTGGATTGCGTTGATTATTAAAAGATGGGCAGAAAATAGAGAAAAAAATATGCGAAAAGTATATTTTGAGAACCTTAAGAGTATAGATTGGAATAACCCAAAGCAAAGTGCATATGATATAAGTAAATATGGAAGATTGTTGGCAAGCGATTCTAGAAGCAAAGAGATTTTTAGTCAGTTAGAGTCAATGTTGATTGCATACAAATATAAGAAAAAAGTGAATGATATAGATGTGGATACGGTAAATCATTATAATCTTTTTATGCAGGTGCTTGATGGAACAATTTAGTTTTGAATATCCTCTTGTATTTTTACTGCTAGTATTGTTTATTATATGTGGGATTTGGTGTAAAGAAAAGAGTAGGGCAATATATTTTCCCCACTTATCATCACTTATGCTCAAAAAATATAAATCACTACCATGGGTGGGTGCATTTAAATGGATAGGGATATTATCGGCAATAACGGCTTTAGCGTCTCCTGTTACTACAGAAGTTTATGGAGTTGACTATAAGAACGGCAAAGATATTATGCTAGTGCTTGATGCAAGTGAATCAATGCAAGAGCCTATAAGTTTAACATTGCTGGGGGTTTCCAAATTTAAAGTGGCTAAAAATGCAATTGATAACTTTATGAAACAAAGAACCAATGATAGACTTGGACTTGTGACTTTTGGGGACGCTGCTTTTGTAGCATCACCACTTACATTTGATACTGAGTTCCTAAGAGAAATATTAGGAATGCAACAAGTTGGCATAGCTGGAGCAAGAACAGCCATTAATGACGCAATAGCACAGAGCTATGGAGTACTTGATAGAAGTAAAGCAAAATCAAAAGTAGTTATTTTGCTAACTGATGGGATGGAAAATCAAAGTATAGTTGATGAGAGTGAGCTTTTATCTCTTGTTTCAAAGTCAAAAATAAAACTATATGCTATTGGTCTTGGAGATGGATATGATGCAAATTATCTGCATAAATTATCCATAGCTGGTCATGGAGAAGCATTCAATGCAAAAGACGATAAGGCACTTTTTAAAATATACAACAAGATAAATGTCCTAGAGAGTAGTAAGCTGGAGTCAAAACCAAAAATATATACTAATTATCTTTTTATATACCCACTTTTTTTGGCTTGGCTTGCCTTGATTTTGTATATCTATTTCAGAAATCAAAGAGGAGCATAGATGATACATTTTGTATATCCATATCTCTTTTGGATTTTGGTAGTTCCGTTTATTGTTTTTGCTATTTTAGTATCTACAAATAAAGACAAGATTGAAAGATTATTTAGTGGTGAGATTTTAAAAAGGCTAGAAGTAAATGGTGATTATTTGCCACTAAAGATTAGAAATATTATCTTTTTCTTTGCTATACTCTTAATGATGGTTGCACTAGCTAGACCAGTTATGAATGATAAAGAACATATGAAAAGCAGTAGTGGTATTCATGCAATTATGGCTATTGATATTTCAGGTTCTATGCGAAGTAGTGATAATTATCCAAATAGATTAGAGTTTGCAAAACAAAAAGCAAAAAAATTACTAGAACAGATGAGTAGTGATGAGGTATTCTTGATTGCATTTGCTAGTAATGCTTTTGTGGTATCTCCATATACAAATGATATATTCGCACTTTCGGATATGATAGATGGACTTAGTGATAAATCTATATCAAATAGTGCAACCAACTATGACTCACTTGCAGAATTGATAGTAGATATTAGCACAAAAGAACGACAAAAAATTGCTATCATCATTAGTGATGGTGGTGATGAAAAAGAGTTGGCTACATTTAGAGAAAAAATGAAAAGCAACAATATACAACTTTTTGTTATTTTAGTGGGTACTTCGCAAGGCTCACTAGTACTTGATAAAAATAATCAGCCAATTATGCTACAAGATGGCACAATGGCTATAACAAAACAAAATGATACCATAGGAAAAATCGCGATTGATACACACGGAGCATATATAAAAGCAACATATAACAATAGTGACATAGTAAATCTGGCAAAGAAAATTCATAGTTCAACCAGTAGCACTTTTGAGACTAGTCGTAAAATAGTAGAGTATACAGAACTCTTTTATATTCCACTGGCATTTTCAATATTTTTACTTTTATTATCGTTTATTTCATTGCCAAACTTAGACTTTAAAAAGAAGATTAAAAAATGAAAATAATAGTAATTTTGCTTATGTTGTTTACTCTACTTAATGCTGGAATATTTGATTTTTGGAACGAAAAAAGTGCGAAAGATGCATATAATGCTAAAAAATATCACGAGAGTAGCGAAACTTTAAAGAGCATTGATAAAAATGATATTAGAGAGTATAATCTTGGCAATAGTCATTACAAAGAGGGTAAATACGCACAAGCTAGAGAGGCGTATTTGAAAGCAAAAAGTGTAGATAAGGCTACTGTTTTTCATAATATTGGCAATAGTTATTTTAAAGAAAACAATATGGATGAAGCAATCAAAGCATATGAAAAAGCTATTGCAATTAGAGCCGATAAGGATACAAAATTCAATCTTGATTTAGCAAAAAAGAGAAAGCAAAATAGCAACAACTCAAAAGAAGAAAAGAAAAATAAACCAAAAGAGAATCCAAAACAAGAACCAAAAAATCAAAACAAAGAAAAGCAAACAAAGCAAGATTCTTCAAAAAATGAAGCCAAACAAACAAAAGAGATGCAACAAAAAGAACAAAGCACAAAGGAGATGCGTCACATAATGAGAAAACTAGAAGAAAAGAAAATGCCAACGATGATGTATCCATCACAAAAATCACAAAGGAATAATGATGATAAAAATCCTTGGTAGGTATATTCTTTTAGGTCTGTATATTTCATCTTTTGTATTTGGAAGCAGTGAAGTTTTATTGACTATGAAAGCAGATAAGAGTTCAGCATTTGTTGGTGAGCCAATAGTAATTTCTGTAATAATATCTGAAAAAGTTGGCACGGTTGTAGATGGCAATAGATATGAAAAACCTGATTTTAGTGGCTTTTTGGTTCAAGAGGCTAAAAACAACACAACTACAATAGAAAATGGCTTTGAAAAGACACAACTCAACTATCTTCTTATTCCAAAAAATGCAGGAATATTTAATATAAAACCACCAAAAGCAGATATTTCAGTTCAAAATGGGGTTCAATCACTTGAGTTTATGGGTATTATTATGCAGACATCATCGCCAGTAGTAAGACATTTAACAACACAGCCTTTAACCATAATAGTAAAACCAGCTCCAAAAAATATAGATTTGGTAGGTGATTTTACAATCACAGCGACCACAAATACAACCCAGTCAAAAGCAAATAAGCCTATTGTTTTGACTTTTAAAATAGAAGGTAATGGAGTTGTTGATGATATGCGTGATTTTGATTTTGGTATTGATGGAGTAACTACATATTCAAATAAGCCAAAAATATCTCAAGATTTTTCAAATAATACATTAAAATCATCATATCAAAAAGAGTATATTTTTGTTAGCGATCATAATTTTACTATTCTTTCTAAAACTATAACAATTTTCAACCCAAGAACAAACAGTACAATACAAAAAGTGATACCAAGCCAAAATATAACTATTTTCAATAGTAATCCTAAGGTATCATGTGAAGTGATAAGTGAGCATAGCATTAATGAGAATGATAGTGAAACTTTGTCATGGTTTAGCAGTATTATAGGTTTTGTTGTTGGAGCTATTTTAATATCATTTGTTGGCTGGATATTGTTTAATAAATCAAAAAATCATAAAATCAAACCTAGTAAAAATGAGCTATTAATATTATTGCCATATGCAAGGAACGATAGTGAAGTAGATGAGATGGTTAGGAATTTGTATGCAAAACAAAAAGGCAATAAAAATATTAAAATAGATAATAAAAAATTAAAAAGATTATTGAAAAAATATGAGCCTAAACTAAGATAATCAGCCTATGTTGGTTGCTCGGAGTGTTCTATAGTTTTATTATAAAATATCGTGAATATTATTTGCTTTGCTCATCCAATCTTTTAACTCGTCCCATCTCTCATCTTTTATCATATCTTTGCATTTGTCTAGTTCGCTTTTGAAGCATTCAATTGACTCTAGAATATTGTTCCTGTTTTGTCTAAAAATAGCTTCCCACATTGATGGTGAACTCTGTGCTATCCTGCTCATATCCCTAAATCCACCACCTGCTAATGCAATAATACTCTTATGGTCCTCTTGATTTAATACAGAATTTGCAAGTGCAAAACTAATAGCATGAGGTGCATGAGATATAAAAGCTGCATGCTTATCATGTGAAATACTATCCATGTAGACTATGTTCATATTTAATTTATCAAAAATATCTTGAGCAATTTTAAGTTGACTTGCACCGCTTTTGTTCTTGTCGCACAAAACAACGGTTTTATTTTTATATAAATCGTTAATAGCTGCACTTGGACCACTATTTTCTGTCCCTGTCATGGGATGAGATGCCACTAAATTAGATCTGATTGATAATGGGATTTCATTGCATATTTGCTCCTTTGTGCTTCCCATATCTATGATTGTTGTATGCTTGGATATTCCAATAAACTCTCTATTTATAGAAATAATCGCATCAACTGGAATACATAGAAAAATCACATCACAACACTTTATCTCATCTACTGTATTGATAATTTTATCTACCAATTTTAAATTTAAAGCCTCTATTTGATGTATTTCATTATGGTCATAGCCATAAATTGTTGCATGAGGGTATAATTTTTTAAGGCTAAGTCCAAGTGAGCCACCCATAAGACCAAGTCCAACAATACAAATAGATTCTATATTCATCTCTTTCCTAACTATAAATTAATAGTGCAATTATACCATAAGTGAAAAAATAGTAATTTATTATGTTGTTTTGAGTCTATTAAAGGTAAAATACTAAATTAGTAAAAAACAATTATAATTTAAAGGTTGACTTTCAATGATTAGAAAAAGCATATTAATTTGTACATCACTTTCTGCAATTTTGTTAGCAGATACAAATACAGACACTACTGCCACAACCAATAGTAACACAGCACCAATAATAGCAACATCCATATCAAATGTTGAAATTATAGGTTATGGCAATGAAGAAGAAACTAAAAAATTGCAAGATATGATTGGAGTCAAGAGGGGTGATTTGTATGAAGAGTCTACAATCAGCAAAGCAAAAGAGATAATCTTAGCAAAACTTTCTGCCGAAGGTGTTCAAAATACAATAGTAACTGTAACAAATACAAAAGTTGGCACAAGTGGAATGTCTGTAATATTTGATGTTAAAAAAGGAGAGAAAGTTAAGATACAAAGACAAGTTTTTAATGGAGCTAAAGCATTAAGTCATGATGAGTTGGAAAAAAATCTTGCAAATAAAGAAGAGGATTTCCTAGGTTGGTTGCCACTTAGAAATGATGGAGTTGCACACCCAGATCAATTAGAAGCAGATGCATTTAGAATCAAAGATGCATATATGAAGCATGGATATTTGGATGCACAAGTAAGTAGACCTACTATGAATATTGATTCATCCAATAATGCAGAGATAGAGTACAATATAAAAGAGGGCAATCGTTACACAAATGGAAATATATCGGTTGAGCAGTCAGTAGAAGGACTAAATACAAAAAAACTAGAAGATGGTTTAAAACTTAAAAAAGGTAAGTATTTTAATATTGATATTATGAGAAATGATATTAAGTTTCTTCAGGAGCAAGTTGGAAACTTGGGTTATGCAATGGCAAAAATTGAACCTAAGGTAAGCAAAAATGATGCTAGTCAAATTATTGACTTGTCCTATGTGATTACACCAGGTGAAAAAGTTAAAATAAATGATGTTCTTATATCTGGCAATGAGTCAACTCAAGATAAGGTTGTCAGAAGATATATATATTTAGCGCCAGGTGATACTTTTAGTTTAACAGATTTAAAAGATAGTAAAAACGCCCTTGGAAGAACAGGATATTTTGAGAGCACCGATATTATTCCTCAGCCAAATGGAACTGACAAAATTGATTTATTAGTAAAAGTAAAAGAAGCACCGACTGGCTCCATTGCTATAGGTGGTGGCTATGGAAGTGATCAAGGTGCCATGCTAAATGGTAGCTTGAGTGATAGAAATCTATTGGGCACAGGAATAGATGCGAGCATTAGTGCTGATGTATCAAAGATATCTACAAATGTAGCTCTTGGAATAACAAATCCAAGACTTTGGGATTCTGAGTATAGTTTGGCGCTTGATTTGTTTAAAAAACAGTATGAGTATGACGATTATACTCTTGATCAAACTGGTGCTTCATTGACGCTAGGTAGACAATTTATGAGACATTATTATGCATATGCAGGTTTAGGATATGCAGATAATCAATCGACAATAAGTTCTACATCAGATTTTGCTATTACAAATCCACTACTATATAGTGATAAATATAGTAAAATTTCTGGACTTGCTGGAATAAAATTTGATAATACAGATGATTTTTATGTACCTAGAAATGGATTTATAGCAAGTGCAGGTGTTGAGTTGGCACAATTAGGAGGCACTGTTAATACTGAACAGATTGATGCTGGATATACAGATTATGGTGATTTGGCTAAATTTAACGCTAAGTTTGGAGCATATTATGGGTTAAATGATCTAATTAATTATGATTTGATTTTAAGATATAAAGCTAGATATAGCAAAATAGTTAGTGGTTCAGGCAATGGTTATATTCCAGTTTCAGAAAGACTTTTCATGGGTGGAAATGGAAGTGTGCGAGGATTTGATGCATATTCTATATCACCACAGAGAACAATAGATATACCAGCCGTACCAGCCGTACCAGCCACACCAACCACACCAGCCACACCAGAGATTCCAGCTAGTACCACAACTGGAAACATAGGTGGAACACAAACATTCTCAAATAGTATAGAAGCTAGTATACCTATATCTGAAGAGGCGAAAATTAGATTAGCATTATTTGCTGATTATGGAACAATATCAACGGATAATTACTATGGCACAGCTTATCCAAGCATGTCAAGACAGTCAGTAGGTGCAACCATAGAGTGGTTTTCGCCATTTGGTCCTGTAAACTTTATATTCGCAAAAGCTATAAATCCAGAGCCTTTGGATAAAACTTCAACTTTTGAATTTAGTATGGGAACTAAATTTTAATTGTGATGCCCTTTGGGGTCTTAACCTCGCATATTGCTTCTTTTAATAAGTAAAGAGACTCTTTGCTAATAATACCAAGAGTACCATCACTAAGCTCAAATTCAACCCCATCTCTTTTAACATATATTGAAATAGATAGAGCGAGCGAATATATAAAGCTATACAATTTTAAAACTTCTTTTTTTGGCAATAACTTTTTATATTTTATATAACTATCTTTATTTATTTTTGCTCTACTGTTTGATTCAAGTAATATTGATATTAATACCATTTGTGAGTGTGTAAAGCCATAATTTAACTCATGTAATGCAATATATGCCGAATGCTTAGCAGATTTATATATAGTGAGATTTTGCCCTATATTAGATAGCCTAAGTGCAATATCAAGCTCAAATAGATAGCTATCATCAATATTTAACTTTTTTTGTAGTGTATTAAAAAGTTTGGTTGCTATTACTAATCTATTTAAATAAGCATTTTGACCCTTTGCATCAAATCTATCTAGTATATTCTCAACACTTGGATTAATATTTTTGGGAAATTGAGAATCATTTGATTTTAAAAGATGACTCAGATAAACACCTTCTCTAACTCCTACACCACTAGTTATAACTTCTTTAGCTTTTATTTTACTAACTATCTCAAGAAATATAATGGTGCCTTCTCTTATTGTGTCATGTCTATCTATTTTTATTTCGTGAGGATTTAAATCTTCCATGGAGCTTATTGCAATCGATTGAAGGTATTTTATATTATCTTTAAGCTCGAAATGAAAACCATGAAGTTTATTTGGTGCATAATCATTTTTTTTCATAATCGCACTTGCAATAGTTCGTGCTGTTCCACCTATGCCTACGGCTATGCTTGCACTAAATGATTGCGGTAGAGTGTTTACTATATTTTTTATATATACTCTTGCTTGTTCTAATTTTATGCTTTTATCAAAGAATAACTCTTTTATCCTAACAGTACCAATATCTAGCGAAAAAGTCTCAACTACAATACCATCTCTTATGAGTGCTAAATCTGATGAGCCACCACCAATATCAATTGATATACACTCATCACAAGGTGGCAATAGATTACTAGCAGCAATGCCCCCATATATTGCTTCTTGTAGCCCAGATATTACAACTATTTCTAAACCAAGTTTTGATTTAATCATTGATATAAATTCATCACGATTTGGTGCATCTCTGAGCGCTGAAGTTGCTACACATATTGTTTTAGTAGTATTATATTGTTTAATTGTATTTTGGAAGGCCTGAAGTGTATTAAAGGCCCTATTGATTCCTATTGGCTGGAGGTTTCCATTATTATTATACGCACCCTCACCAATACGAACTTTACTTTTTTGTTCACATATTAAACGATATCCAAATTGACTGCTTTGCTCAAAAATCACTAATCTAGCAGAGTTTGAGCCTATATCTATGACAGCAGTTTTATGGTGTGTCATGCGAATTAATCTTCGGCTTGAAGCTGCTCATATTTAAACATTAATTCATCAGTACTCTCTATGTTGTTAGAATCTGGAATGATGCAATCAACAGGACATACGGCAATACACGAAGGTTCGTCATAATATCCTACACATTCAGTACAACGATCTGGATCAATGAAATATACTGGTTCATTCTCTTCAATCGCTTCATTTGGACACTCTTCTCTACAAGCGTCACACGCTATACAATCATCTGCAATTATTAAAGCCATTTTTTTCCTTTGTTCTATTTGTAGGAGTTATAGCCCAATAAACCTTAAGAGTAATTTTAAGATAAAATCCATCTTATTTCTTTATATCTCTAATTTTCATTTTAAACATGGCAATCGCTCCATTTTTCGACTCTCTATTTGAGAGTGAAATCTCTGCACCTAGAGCTTCTGAGGCACTTTTAGCCAAAAATAGACCTAGTCCTACACCGCTTGATTTCTCACTCCTTACAAAAGGGGCAAATATGTCTTTATTGGTGGAGATGCCACATCCTTCATCGGTAACTGTAATGATGAAAAATCCATTTTTAATCTCACTTTTTAAAAATACAGATTTATCATCAGGTGTAAATTTAAGTGCATTTTGAACAAAATTTTGCACTATTTGCAATAATAACATTGGTTGTAGTTTTAAAATTAATGTGGCAGGTAGTAATTCATAGTCAAATTTTTTATTTTGACTATTTGCAAGTATTTTAAATTCATTCATTTTTTCATTTAGATATTTTATCACATCTATTGTTTCTGGATTTTCTAGTTGAGCTCCTTCTGCTCTTCCAAACTCTAGAATCGATGAAACTATTTTATTCATCTCATCGATTGATATTATATTTTGTTTTACAGCCTCTATAAGCTCTTCTTTTGAACTATTCTTTTTCATTAGTGTAACTTGATTTTTGGTTTTCATAACAGCAAGTGGAGTTTTTAGCTCATGCGCACTTCCTATGAATAGCTCTTTTTTGTATTTGATGAAATTTTGTATACGCATAAAAAGATTATTTATTGTTTTTGCTAGAGGTCTAAATTCGGTAGGTAGATTATTGGTGTTGATTGTTTTAATAGTAGTCTCGTCCATTTTGTATAGATTAGCGGTTAATATCTTGATTGGTGTAGTGAGCATATTTGATATAAAAAAAGCATATATTATAATTATCCCCATTGTTATAATACTTATAAATATTATACCTTGGTAGACTTGTGCTTTTACTTTTAGTTGCTGTGTCACATTCCCTTTGATGGATAAATACTGATGTTCATTGGTTATTTTGTTAGTTTTATATGGTATTCGGAGTTCAATATAGTCACTGTTTAGCTCATTATATCTTCTTAGACTGGTAAGAAATGGCATTGAGTTGGGTAGCCTACCTATTGCAACCTCAACATTTAAAGTCTCTTTTATGACCTCTTTTTGTGTATCTACCATTTGTTCTATGTTTGGATAAGTTGCAAATAGATAATTAGCATGTTTAATAATGCTATCTTCAAGCTGTTTATTAACACTATAGCTTATGTATGAATATAGAATTGTGGAGAAAAATATGAGTAGCGTCGCCATAGCAACGCTAAGTTGCAAGAGGAATCTAACCCTTATACTTTTTTGGGAAAACAAAATCTATAACCCCGTCTTCTGACTGTTTCAATTGTTGTTATTCCAAGAGGTTTGTCCATTTTCTGTCTAATTTGATTTATAGCAACCTCAATTACATTTGGCGTAACAAGCTCTGGTTCTTCCCAAATCGCATCTAGCAACTGCTCTTTTGAAACGATTTGGTCTTTGTGCATTGCTAAGTGAGTTAGAACTTCAAAAGGTTTACCTTTTAATTCAATCTCTTCACCTTCATATATTATTTTTTCCTCTTCAGGATTAATAATCAGACTACCAATTTCAAGGATATTAGATCCACCGAAACGAAGTTTAGCTTCAATTCTTACAAGTAAAATTTCAAAATCAAATGGCTTTTTAATGTAGTCATCTGCACCAGCTCTTAATGCTTCTATCTCACTATCTCTATCGTCGCGTGCTGAAAGCATTATGATAGCAGTTTTTGGAGCAATAGTTTTAATTTCTTTTATGATATCAATACCATTTCCGTCTGGCAACATCCAATCAAGAAGAACTAAGTCATAGTTTCTAATACCAACATAATATCGTCCATCGCTTAGATTCTCAGCTATATCATTTTGATATCCAAACTCTTTTAGTCCATCTGATAGAGTTTTACTTAGAGTTGCTTCATCCTCTATTATGAGTATTCTCATTTTTGGTTTTCCTTATAATTAAGTTTTGTTTAATTATAGCCTAAAATAGAGCTTTTGTATGTAGTTTTGTTAAAAATTCCACAATTCACTTACGCCAACAGTGCAATTTGATAGTATATTTGGTTTGATTAGTTTAATATATAGTGATAAAAGAGTAGGAAACTCTAATATTAAAATATCTTTTAGTCCAATTAGTGCTTCTTCTATTAATTCATATTTACTATCTTGAATATTTGTAGTTATAATTTTAGTAATTTGTGAATAATCTATAAATATTAAAGTTTTTGTATAATCATATGTTGCCTCAACATTAATCACAATGGATTGAGGAGTTATTCGTTCGAAATCAAGTATGCCTATTATAGCTTCTATTTGCAAACTATCAATGATAATCTTCAAACTACTTTACCTTCGGATTTGCTAAATATTCTCATGATATTTGGTATGTGTTTATATAATATTATCCCTGTAATAATCCATAGTGGGGCATGAGTAATATTTGGCGTCAAAATATAGCTTGATATCATCATTGCAATTAGCGCAATAAGCGATGAAAGTGATGATATTTTAAGGACTTTGGCACTAATAAACCAAACTATTAATGCAATCAGCATTGGGAGTGGAATTAAAACAAAAAGGACACCTGCTGCCGTAGCTACGCCTTTGCCTCCTTCGAAACCAAGGAATGGCGAATAGCAATGTCCAACAACACTTAAAATAGCAATCATCCATAAAACGCTATCAATAGCACCTATATATTTTGCAATCAATAAAACAACAACACCTTTTAGTCCATCAAGGAGTAAAGTTGCTACCCCTAGTTTTTTTGCTAGTTTTGGATCGCTCTCTTTTACAACCCTAAGTACATTTGTTGCACCTATATTCCCGCTACCTGCTTTTTTGATGTCAACGCCAGCAAATTTTTTTGCCAAAATATATCCAAAAGGTATAGCACCGATTAAATATGCAGCAATATACAAATAGATGTTTAAATTTAAAAATTCCATTATTTCTCCAGTATTAAAGTTAATATAATTTTATCTGATTTTAGATAAAATAACTCCAATTAGTATATGGATAATGTAAATAAAGGTTAGATATGGATTTTAAAGCAGAAATAAATAGGCTAAAAGAGAAACTTGATGTAACGATTGTAGCTCACTATTATCAAAGAGATGAAGTTTTTGAGATGGCAGATATAGTTGGTGATTCGCTAGAGCTTGCCAGAAGAGCCAAAGAGACAAAAAATGAGTGGATAGTATTTTGTGGTGTTGGATTTATGGGGCAGAGTGTAAAAGTAATAGCTCCCGAAAAAAGAGTGCTTATGCCTAAAGTTGCTTGTTGTGCGATGGCAAGAATGATAGATGGAACTTATTTTGATGAGAGTGTGCAGTATATGGTTAATAGAGGTGTACCAAAAGAAGATATATTGCCTATAACTTACATAAACTCAGACGCTAGTGTAAAAGCAAAAGTTGGTGAAATGGGCGGAATGGTTTGTACTAGTGCTAATGCTTTTAAGATTATAGAAAAAGGACTTGAGAGTGGTAAAAAGATTCTGTTTGTTCCAGATAGATGTTTGGGTCAGAATTTTGCATTGCAGATGGGGCTTCGCTCATGTGTTATTGGAGTTGGGGAGTGTGACCCAAAAGAGAATGATGTTATATGTTTTAACGGTTTTTGTTCTGTTCATCAGCTTTTTACCGTGCAAGATATAGAATTTTATCGTGAAAAATATCCAGATATTTTAATAGCAGTACATCCAGAGTGCGATCCAGAGGTAGTAAAATTGGCTGATTTTTCTGGTTCAACATCACAATTAATAAAATATGTCGATGCTTTGCCGATAGAGCAGAAAGTAGCCGTTGGAACAGAGTATAATCTAGTAAATCGCATGCGAGAGAAGAATACTTTTGTACTCTCTTCAGCAAAGCCATCATGTCCTACTATGAATGAAACTACATTAGAAGATTTATATAATACGCTCAAATCAATAGAAGATGAAAAGCCAATAAATGAGATATTTGTCGATGACCATACGGTTAAATATGCCAAGCTGGCACTAACAAGAATGCTGGAGATAAACTAATATGCATAAAGAATCTTTCATAAAAGCAACAGTTGCTGAGGATATTGGCAGAGGCGATTTGTTCTCTTTTTTTGGTAAGCCTAAAAATGTTACTGCTTACATAATAGCAAAAAGTGATGGTGTATTTGCTGGACGAGAGTATATAGATGTTTTTTCAAAGCTTTATCCTGTCACCATGGAGTGGCTAACTGATGATGGCAAAGAGTTTAAAATTGGTGAGAAACTGCTTTTTATTCGAGGCGAAAACAAAACAATACTTGCATTGGAGCGTTCGATATTAAACATGGTGCTTCATGCAAGTTCTATTGCAACTTTAACAAGTAAATATGTCAAAGCATTAGAGGGTACAAATGTAAAGCTACTAGATACTCGTAAAACAAGACCAATGTTAAGAATTTTTGAAAAATACGCAGTCAGATGTGGTGGTGGAATAAATCACAGAATGGGACTTGATGATGCATTGATGCTAAAAGACACACATCTAGCGACAATTGATGATTTAGAAAATTATATAAAAGTAGCTAGAAAAAATATACCATTTACTACAGCTATTGAGATAGAATCAGAAACTTTGGAGATGGCAAAAAAAGCGATGGAGCTTGGAGCAGATATAGTTATGTGTGACAATATGAGCATTGATGAGATGAGAGAGGTTGTTGCATTTAGAAATGCAAAGTATTCTCATGTTCTTGTTGAGGCTAGTGGAAATATCACTCTTGAGACGATAAAGAATGTTGCCACAAGTGGTGTTGATGCTATATCTACGGGCAGCCTTATTCATCAAGCTAATTGGATAGATTTATCTATGAAGATAGAAGTGTAAAAGCTCTAGAGCATTAGGCTCAAAGCAAATTTACGGCACTATTGCATATAATTTTTTTATACGCAGGATAGCAAATGGTAGCAAAAGTGGTTTCAATATTAATAATAGTGTTAATAGCATTTGGTGCATGGTTTATTTATGACGACAATAGGTTCGAGAGAATTTTACCTACTATTAATTCACAATCAACAATATATTATAATAACACAAAACCATTACTCGTTGATATTGGCGATAATGCAGGATTAAAATCATATGAAGTAGTTTTAAATAGTCAATCATCTAGTTTAATCTTAACACACAAAGATATAATCAAACCACAGACAAAAGAGATTTTGGCACTAAATATTCCAACATCTTTTATGACTGCAAAAAATCTAGTAATGACGGTTAGTGTCACTGATACAAGCAGATGGAATTTTTTGAGAGGAAATATAGCTTCTAAAAATATTAAGCTAATAATTGATAATCAAGCCCCTACGGTAGAGATTTTAGCTAATTCATATGGCATTACACAAGGTGGAAGTGCATTGGTAGTGTTTAAAGCCACTGATAATAACATAAAAGAGTTTTATGTAGCTACGCCTTATAATAAATTTAAGGCAACACCATATAAAAAAGCTGGATATTATGCGACACTTGTATCTTGGCCGTTTAGTGTAAGTGAATTTAGTGCAAAAATAGTTGCAATAGATAAAGCAAACAATAATACAATAGTCAAGATACCATTTTATATTAAAAACAAAAAATACGCCACTTCTTATATTCAAGCAACTGATATATTAATAGATGGAAAAGTAGCAACACTTGCATCTAAAGATTCTAGATTAGCAAAAATGTCAAATAAATTAGAAAAATTTGCAGGAGTGAATGAGGGAATTAGGGCTGAAAATGAACACTTAATATCTTCGTTGGGAGCCATAATTGCCAATAATGTGATTACTGATTGGAAAATATTGCCTTTTTACCCTTTGAAAAATGGGGCTAAAGTTGCAAGTTATGGTGATTTAAGACACTATTATTATGATAATAAAACAAAAGCTGTTATCTCTACTTCTGACCATGTAGGTATTGATTTGGCTAGTAATGAAGAAGCACAAATAGTTAGCTCCAATAATGGAAAGGTAGTATATAGTGATGATAATGGTCTTTATGGACAAATGCCAATGATTGATCATGGATTTGGACTCTACACACTATATGGGCATTGTTCTAAAATAATTAAGCCAAAAGGTTCAGTTATTAAAGCTGGTGATGTAATAGCAAATAGTGGAACAAGTGGACTAGCACTCGGTGATCACTTGCATTTTGGTATTTTAGTACAAGGCAATGAAGTGGCACCAGAAGAGTGGATGGATAGTAATTGGATCAAATTAAATATAGATGATGTATTTGCCAAAGCAAATATGCTTATAAAATAAGATACAATAAGCAAAAGAGGGGTTAAGATGCAACAAAGAACTATTAGCAGACCTGTTGAAGCCGTAGGCATTGGATTACACAAGGGTGAGCCTATTCGACTGAGACTTGAGCCACTTAGTGAAAATAGTGGCATAATATTTTATCGTGAAGATATAGGTCTTACAATTCCACTTACACCAGATAGCGTTATAAATACTCAAATGGCTACTGTTATTGGAAATGAGCAAGGTTCAATATCTACAATTGAGCATTTTTTGTCATCAGTATATGCATATGGCATTGATAATATGCGCGTTATAGTAGATGGAAATGAGATGCCAATAATGGATGGTTCAGCTATATCGTTTTGCCTACTGCTTGATGAAGCGGGTGTGGAAATACAAGATGCACCAAAAAACATAATGAGGGTTCTTAAGCCAGTTGAGGTGCGAGATGGTGATAAATTTGTAAGGCTCACTCCAAGTGATCGTGCGTCTTTTGATTTTACAATTCATTTTGATCATCCAGCAATAGGTAAGCAGTCACACAAATTTACTCTTGGTACAAAAGCTTTTATAGATGAGATTGCACGTGCACGGACATTTGGTTTTGCACATGAGATACAATATCTGCAGAGTCAAAATTTAGCTCTTGGTGCAACATTGCAAAATGCGATTGGTTTAGATGAGCATCGTATATTAAATCCAGAGGGTTTGAGATTTGATAATGAGTTTGCAAGACATAAAATACTTGATGCTATGGGAGATATGATGGTTGGAGGAGTTTCAGTGCTTGGTTCTTATGAGTCATTTGCTGGTAGTCACAAGCTTAATGCCATGCTTGTCTCAAAGCTAAAAGAGGATGCTAGTAGTTATGAAATAATAGCAATAGATACATTAAAAAGTAGAGAATTTGAAAAAAGCTTTGTCACAGTATGATATCTTAATAGTATCATTAGCATCCCCGTTTTTGGTCGGTCTTTATGAGGATAATATTCTAATTAAAGAGTGGAATAGCGATGAAAAAATATCAGAGGCTTTATTGCCTATAATTTCCTCTATCTTTGATAATTATAATCTCACTAGAGCAATTTATACAAGAGGACCGGGGTCGCATATGGCAACAAAATTGACATATTTAGTCCTTAAAACACTTGAAATTAGTATAAATTTAGAGTGTATAGGCTGTTGTGGATTTGAGATTAATAGCAGTAAGCCAATTAAAGCTATTGGTAATTTATACTTTGTAAAAGAAAAAGAGACTATAATAACAAAAAAATTTGATGAGCCAATTGATGGTGGATTTGTATTGCCAATAAATTTAAACTCAATAGAGTTGGATTTGAGCTCAGAGCCACTACATCTTTTGCCTTCCGTCTAAAAGGGTTTTATGTGTTAGTTAGCGTTCCTGCCACCAGTGCCAATCTTGGACCTGGATTTGATGCACTAGGTTTGGCTGTCGATTTGCGAAATGAAATTATAATTAAGCCGTCTAGTTTTTTAAGTCTTGCCACAATTGGGGAAGGTTCTGATAGTCTAAAAATCAGAAAAAATACACTTTTTTTGGATATTTTTAATAAGCAATATGCAAAACTAACAGACAAGAATGAGACATTTCGTTTTGAGTTTACCAATCGAATACCATTGTCTAGAGGACTGGGTAGTTCATCTGCTGTCATTGTAGCAGCTTTGGCATCTGCATATGTCGCTGCTGGTGCAACATATACAAAGAGAGACCTTCTTAATTTGGCTCTAGAATATGAAAAACATCCAGATAATATAACACCTGCCGTTATGGGTGGTTTTAATGTTGCATGTCTTGAAGATGGTAGGGTATATAGTCGCAAGAAAAGATTGCCAGAATACCTAAGAGCTGTGCTAGTCGTTCCAAATAAAACTATATCAACGGCAAGATCTAGAACAACGCTACCTAAATTTTATAGCAAAGAAGAGACAATCTACTCTCTTTCAAGGTCATCATACTTAACAGCATTGTTTATGAGTGAGTCATGGGATTTATTGCGTATTGCATCCAAGGACAAGCTACATCAAAACAGAAGAATGAAGATGATGCCAGAACTATTTGATGTTCAAAAACTAGCCCTAAGAAATGGTGCGTTGATGAGTACACTTTCAGGAAGTGGTTCTACATTTTTCAATCTTTGTTATGATAATGAAGCAGAATTAATGGCGGAAGCATTTAGAAAACGATTTCCAGAATTTAGAGTTTTTGTTACAAGCCTAGATAATAATGGGCTTGTAACAAAGAGTTAAACTCTTTTTGGTATAATAACATATGTTAAAACGAGAACCAATACGCATGTGTATATCTTGCAGGGAAAGATTTTCTAGACGCGTACTTGTAAGATTACAGATTGAACAACAATCAGTTATTATATATAGTGGTATTGGTAGAAGTTTTTATCTATGCGAGATATGTGCTACAAATCAAAAAAAACAGACAGGACTTGCAAAGCGTTTCAGAGTAAATGAAACTAATTTGACAGAGTTACTAAAGGAGATTTTAAAGAATGGATAAAGTAAAAATCCAAGATGTTGCAGCAGAAGCTGGATTGTCAAATAGTGATGTAATAGAAAAAGCAAACGAGCTTGGGTTTGCTGTTAAAGCTGCAAATAGCACAATTAGTATGGAAAATGCAGAGGTTTTATTTAATTATATGGTTACAGGTGACTTGCCATCAGGCTTTAGTAAGCCAGCGTGCAAATCTGCAAAGAAAAAACCAGAAGTTGCGACTGAAATTAGCACGGTTGTCTCTGATAAAGAAATTAACGAAGTTGAAACTAAAACAATAATTATAGAAGAAGTCATATCAGATGTTGCACCGCAAAGCGTTGATAGTACCGAAAATGTTACAATAGAAGAGGTTAAAGTCACAAGAAAGCCACCAGTAAGTACTGGCTCAATCAAGGTTCAATCTAAAATATCCATAGCCAATGGTGAGGCTAATAAAGATGATATTTTTGCTGGAATGAAAATAGTAAAATCAAAAGTTGAGGTTAAGCGAGTAGTTCAACTAGTAGAGACAGAGGCAAAAAAGAAAAAAGTTAAAAAAACAACACCTGTTGCGGCAAAAGATAGTGGTTCAAGAATTGATTTAGATGATAAGAATTTTATGGGTACAGGTTTTGAGCTTTATGATGAGCAAGAGGTTGTACTACTTGACTTTTCTGATAAAAATATTTATGAAGAGATGAAGAGACAAGAGCAAAAGCGCAAAGAAGAGCAAGAGAAAAAACCAACTAGATTTATGCATACATTTGGAAAACAAAACAGTAGCATCAGAAGAGGTAGTAGAAAACGCAAAAAATATACAAGAGAAGATGGTGAGCCTGAACAAGTGACATCTATTGAAATTCCTGAAAATGTTCGTGTATATGAGTTTGCAGAGAAAATTGGCAAGAGTATAAGTGAAGTCGTTAAGGTTCTTTTTGATCTTGGTACTATGGTAACAAAAAATGACTTTTTGGATAAAGATTCAATTGAAATTCTTTCAGATGAATTTGAGGTTGAGGTGCATACAATTGATCCACTTGATGCTTTAAATTATGTTGCAGCTTATGATGATATAGTTGATGAGATTTTAGTCGAGAGACCACCTGTTATAACAATTATGGGGCATGTTGACCATGGTAAAACATCACTATTGGATAAAATTCGTTCATCAAAAGTAGCAGCAAAAGAAGCTGGTGGTATTACTCAGCATGTTGGTGCGTATCAAGTAGAAAAAAATGGTAAAAAAATAACATTTATAGATACTCCTGGACATGAAGCATTTACAGAAATGCGTTCTCGTGGTGCACAAGCTACGGATATTGTTATTGTTGTTGTGGCAGCAGATGATGGTGTTATGCCACAAACTAAAGAAGCAATTAATCATGCTAAAGCAGCAGGCGTTCCAATGATAGTTGCTATTAATAAAATGGACAAAGAAAGTGCAAATCCAGATATGGTTAAAGCACAATTAGCCGAACTTGGTATTACGCCTATTGATTGGGGTGGGGATTATGAGTTCGTGCCAGTTTCAGCACATAGTGGGCTTGGCATTGATGATTTGCTTGATGTTATATTGCTTCAAGCAGAGATTATGGAACTTGTAGCAAATCCTAATAGAAATGCAAAAGCTATTGTTGTTGAAAGTTCAGTTGAAAAAGGTTTTGGACCCGTTGCTAATGTTATAGTGAAGAACGGTACTCTAAAAGTTGGAGATAATGTAATAGTTGGAACAACATACGGTAAAGTAAAAGCTATAAAACTAGATAATGGTAAAAATGAGAAATCAATCGGACCAAGCACACCAGCTGCAATCGTTGGATTAAGCGAAGTTCCATCTGCTGGTGATGTTATGATAGTTATGGATAGCGAGAGAGAAGCTAGGGAGCTTGCAAACCAAAGAGCAGAGTATGTTAGAACTCAACAACTTTCAAAAAGTACAAAAGCATCACTTGAGGATCTTTCTGCTCTTATTGCAGAGGGTCAGCTGAAAGCTCTATCTGTGATACTCAAAACAGATGTTCAGGGTTCTCTTGAAGCAATAAAAAGTAGCCTAGATAAGCTTAGAAATGAAGAGGTTAAGGTCAATATTATTCATGAAGGCGTAGGCGGTATTACTGATAGTGATGTAGCACTTGCTGATGCTGGTGAGAATGTTGTATTGATTGGATTTAATATTAAGCCAAATGCGAATGTAAGTCAAAAAGCAAAAGCATTGGGTGTTGAGATTAAAACTTATACAATTATTTATCAGCTTCTTGATGATGTATCACTTCTACTTGGTGGAATGATGAGTCCAGTAATAAGAGAAGAGGCTGTCGGTCAAGCAGAAGTTAGAGAGACATTCGCAGTTGCAAAAGTAGGTACGATTGCAGGTTGTAAAGTGATGGGTGGAACTATTAATAAAAATGCACTAGCAAAAGTAATGCGTAATGGCGTTGAGATATTCAGCGGTGCTATTTCATCTCTTAAACGATTCAGTGATGATGTGAGAGAGGTCAAAAATGGCTTTGAATGTGGTATCATGCTAGATGGCTTTAATGATATGCTACCAGGAGATATGATAGAGACATTCAAAAATATAGAGGAACAAGCAACGCTATGACCCACGAAGAGATAAAAAGACATCGTGTTGAATCTACACTTAGAGAAATTATTCCTGAGGCATTAGGAAGTCTTGATGACCCACTAATTCAGAATGTTGTAGTTACTGATGTTGTGTGTTCTAGGGGTCGTAGTAATGCAAGAGTTTTTTTGGATTTAGGTGTATACACAAAAGAAGAAAGAAAAGAAATTATCCAAAAACTATATAAACTATCTGGATATATTCAAACACATTGCAAGCAAACAGAGGGTTGGTTCAAGGCTCCAATTATGACTTTCGAGTTTGATAGTCAGCCTGAATATATTAGCAAAATGGAAGGCTTATTTAAGCAGATGAGAGAAGCGATGGGAGATAGTGATGAGAAGTGATATTGAAAATACTATAAAAAAAACAGTAAAATCATTTGGGGCAGAGCTTTATGATATTGAAGTAACCAGTGATGCTGGTGATACAATTTTACGAATTATGATTACAAAAGAGGGTGGGGTAAACTTAGATTTATGTGCTGATATATCTAGGGATTTGTCACTTTATCTTGATGTAAATCCACCTATGGTTGAAGCTTATAGACTTGAAGTTAGCTCTCCAGGGATTGAGCGAAAACTAATAAAACCTATACATTACGAACACGCTGTTGGTGAAAAAGCAAAGATAAAGATTATTGGCGAAGGTCAAGTTGTGGGATTAATCAAAAGTGCCGATAGTAATTCTGTAGTTTTAGAAATAGACGGGATTGATCGTAAAATAGAGTATATAGAAATAAATAAAGCACGAACATTTTTCGAGTGGTAAACTAAAATGACCAATAAGCTCTACATGCTAGCTGCAATTGATGCTGCGTGGGAGTATCAAGGACTAACTTATCCAAATCCAGCTGTTGGCTGTGTTGTATCTAAAAACAATCAAATCTTATCAATATCAGCTCATCAAAAAGCAGGAACTTCGCATGCTGAAGTATTGGCACTTGTTGAAGCATTAGAATACATAAGTGGCAGGGTTGTAGAGTTTGACAAGCTTAATGCTACTTTATCACACAAGTTTCTTCGTTCATTACCAAAAGATTTTTTTGCTGATTGCACTATGTATGTAACCCTTGAGCCTTGCAATCACGATGGAGCTACGCCATCATGTGCATCTTTATTGATAGATCTTGGAATAAAAAATATTTTTATAGCTAAACTTGACCCAATAGATGGACATGGTGGAGGAGCAAAAAGACTAGAAGAGTCTGGTTGTACTGTGAGTATTGGCTTACAAGAGAAGGAAGCACAAGAGCTAATAGAGCCATTTTTGATTTGGCAGAAGAGAGCTTTTGTTCTTTTCAAATTAGCTCAAACTATCAATGGAAATATAAATAGTGGTATTATTAGTTCGCTTGAATCAAGGATCCACACACATAAACTTAGAAGCGTTTGCAGTTTGATGGCCATTGGGGGCAATACAGTTAGAATGGACAATCCAAAGCTTGATTGTAGACTGATAGATGAAAAAGCACCAAATATTTTTATTTACACCAAGGACGAAAGCAGTATCAATAAATCTTCATTGATGTTTAATGTAGTAAATAGAAATATAGTTATGGGCGATAATCTAGATTTTTTGCATATACCATCATTTGTGCTGATTGAAGGTGGAATAGGAATGCTTGAAGCACTAAAAAATAAGATAGATTGGGTATTATTTTATTCTGCACCAGTAATTCGTGGTAGTGGAATTTCGGCTACTAGGCAGAGTAGCTTTAAATTTTTACATTGCAAAAAAACAGAAAATGATTTAATAATATGGAGTAGATTTGATGGCAAATGAAGATAAACAGAATAAAATAATAGGAATGTTTGATGATATAGCCTCCACATACGATACCGCAAATAGAGTTTTGAGTTTTGGGATTGATAAGCAATGGAGAAAAAAAGGTTGTGATAAAGCATATGAAATGCTTGGAAAAAGTAAAATATCACAAATAATAGATGTAGCATGCGGTACTGGTGATTTATTGCTATATTGGAAAGATAGAGCAGCAAAAAAAGGTATTATTGTTGATAAATACATTGGTATAGATCCATCTGTTGGAATGCTAGATGTTGCCAAGCACAAGGTTGAATTTGCAGATTTCATTGAGGGACAGGCGAACGATATACCTTTTGGAGACGAGAGTTCTGATATTGTATCTATTTCATATGGTATTAGAAATGTTGTTGATAGAAGAAAAGGATTAAGTGAATTTTATAGGGTTCTAAAGCCAGGTGGAATTATAGTAATTTTAGAGTTTACTAAGCAAGAAAAAAGCGGCATAGTATCTAAAATAGTTGATATTTATATGAAAAATATATTACCAGCTATTGGTGGACTTGTCTCTAAAAATTATGCCGCATATAAATATCTTCCAGATTCAATTGAAGAATTTTTGACAACCAAAATGTTAGAAGATGAGCTTATGGATACAGGATTTAAAGTAAAATATACCAAGTCGTTCTCACTCGGGATATCAACTCTAATTGTAGCTCAAAAACCATTAGCCTAAAAGGATTTTTATGAGTCATGAAGCGATGATGAGCGTTTCGTCTCTCAACTCAAAAATAAAATCATTACTTGAACTTACTTTCGCATCTGTACTCGTAGAAGGTGAAGTATCGAGTGTCACATATCATAGTAGTGGGCATTTGTATTTTACGATAAAAGATAGCGAAAGTGCCATAAAATGCGTATCCTTTCGTTCATCTGTAGCTAAAGTTAAATTTAGACTAGAAGTCGGGCAAAAGATAATCGTAGGTGGATCAATAAGTGTTTATACGCCACGAGGCGAGTATCAATTTTATGCGACTAGTATTGAACCATATGGCGAAGGTGGGGCTGCATTGGCATTTGAGCAACTCAAAGAAAAATTATCTCAAAAAGGATATTTTGATACCTCTACCAAGAAGCAAATCCCTAAAATAATCAAAAAATTAGCCATAGTAACAGCAAAAGATAGTGCGGCTTTGCATGATATGCTAAAGATTTGTGAAAAAAGATGGCGAATGGTTGATATTATTATTGTGGATACACTTGTCCAAGGCGATAATGCTCCATTGCAGATAGCAAAGGCTGTGAAATATGCTGATACCCTAGGCTGTGATGTAATCGTGACTGGACGAGGTGGTGGGAGTAGCGATGATTTATGGGCATTTAATACAGAAATTGTAGCTGACGCTATTTTTGCTTGTATTACTCCAATTGTTAGTGCGGTTGGACATGAGATTGATATTATGATTAGTGATTTTGTAGCTGATCTGAGAGCGCCAACTCCAAGTGCTGCTATTGAGATGATTTTGCCTGACTTTAAAGATATACTCTTTATGCTTGATGAACAGCGAGAGCAGTATAATCGTATCATTTCACACAAGATAGCATTTGCAAACGAGAAAATTAAACAATTAAAAACTAATATTGAACACGCCTCTCCACTCAAAAAAGTAAAGCAGATGGAGCAACAATACATTCAAGCCAAAGAGGATTTATTTAGACTCATAAATTACAGACTTGAGATATTTTCACAATCACTTGAACGATATAATACAGATTTGAAAAGACAAATCAATTTTGGAATTTCACAAAAGGAAGCATATCTAAAAGAGTTTCAAGATAGATATATATTATCCAATCCTAAAAATCGTTGCTTGGATGGTATGGCTAGAGTTTGGGTTAAGGGCAAGCCAGCAAGCCTAAACACTTTAAGTAAAGGCTCACGCTTTATGATAGAGGATAGTACAGCCACACTTATGGTGGAATGTTTGGAAATAACTAAATTAATGTAAATATTTCTTTAAAACATCAGGAATGCTAATCGTCCCATCGCTTTGCTGATAGTTTTCCATAATAGCCACAAGCGTTCTACCAACAGCAAGTGCAGAACCATTTAGAGTGTGAACAAAGCTATTTTTACCATCTTCTTTATATCTTATTTTGGCTCGTCTTGCTTGAAAATCATTTGTGTTTGATATAGATGAAATTTCACGATATTGATTTTGTCCAGGTAGCCAAACTTCTAAATCTATTGTTCTAGCTGCACTAAAGCCCAAATCTCCACCACAAAGCTCAACAACTCTATGAGGTAACCCTAGAAGCGTAAGCAGCTCTGACGCATTTTCTACCATCATATCAAATATCTCGTTACTTTTTTCTGGGTGTGATATAGCAACCATCTCTACTTTATCAAATTGATGTTGTCTGATAATTCCTCTTGTATCTCTACCTGCACTACCAGCTTCTTTTCTGAAACATGGAGTGTACGCAGTCATCAGTAATGGAAGCTCTTTTGAGTCGATTATCTCATCATAATATAGATTTGTGAGAGGTACTTCTGCTGTTGGGATTAGATATAGATTCTCATCTTCTATCTTGAATAAATCATCTTCGAACTTTGGAAGTTGTCCTGTGCCTTGTAGCATTGTGGCATTATTTAATAAAGGTAATCCAAATTCATTGAATCCTTTTGTGCGATTGTGATCCAAAAAGAAATTTATCAAAGCTCTCTCAACTCTAGCACCCTCTCCTTTGAGAACACTAAAACGACTTTTGGCTAGTTTCACGCCTCTCTCGAAATCTATCCAGCCATCACACAATTCCCAATGCTCTTTTGGCTGAAAATCAAATACTTTTGGAGTTAGAACTTTTCTTATTTCAACATTGTCGTCTTCATCCACGCCTTGTGGAACATCATCATTTGGTAAATTTGGAATAACGAGTGCCATTGTTTCAACTCTTTCATTGGCTTCTCTGGCTGTCTCTTGAAGTTCATTTAATAATATTTTATTGCTATCTACTTTTGCTTTTAGTTCAGTTGTGTCAAGTTTATCTTTCATTAGCAGACCAAACTCTTTAGAGAGTGCATTTTGTTCTGCTTTGCAATTTTCAAAGGCACTATTGGCTTTTTTTAGCTTTTCAAATTCTGTTTTTAGCTCTTCAAGAGTTTCGTTTGTTACTTTTTTTTTGGCAAGTTTTGAAGCTACTTCATCAAAATT
>DZCE01000076.1 GCA_022736375.1 Arcobacter nitrofigilis
GGGTAAAAAGACAAATTACGGAAACGATATAAGGGCATTACGGAAACGATATAAGGGTAAAAACGCGATTTCCGTATATATTCTATATTAAAGTCTTTATATAGACTTTATACAGCTTTTCACTTTGAAGTGAACGCTACTGCAGTCAAGAAAGGGTAATGAGTTGCCGTACCCATAGCTCCTACCGAAGCAGTGGAGGTAAGGTTTTAAAAAGACAAACTCGATGTTGGAGTTCTTGGAGGCTTGAAAGGGGTGACTAAGAATAGGGGTAGCCTCTCAACGCAGTTTCCATGCTTGCCAATTTTTTCTAGTTTTGAAAGCATTTTCCACTTTTTCATTAGGTATTAAAATGTATTTTCCCTCTTCATTGTGGATAAAAGTGACTTCATACTCTCGAACCACTTCCTCAAATTTACTAGCTGCAATATATTTACTTTCCATTTTTGCTATTTTTTCTTTGTAATCAGATATAACCATCTGTTCATCTTTGAATATTTGAGATTTAGCGATACTTAAACCGAAAAACATCATTAACAAAGCACCTGCAAAAATACTTGTAAATCCTACGCCTAATATCACTTTCCAATTTGTACTTTTGGCGAGTGCATTAAACTGATTGATGCTATTGTTCATGCCATCTCTAGCGTTCCCTAGGGTTAATTTTATAGTGGTATTCAGCTTTTCAAAATCATCAACATTACTCTTTAATCTTCTAGCCTCATTTTCTAAGATAGATATTTTATCATTAAAAAGTGTCTCGACTTGTCGCTCAAATATTGATAAATCAATTTCATTTACCACATTTGACATAGTGTTTTTAATCTGTCTATCAAAGTCTTTAAACTCTTTTTTTAACATCAAGATATTATTATCATTTGTTTCTTTTTGAAACCTACTAAGAGCCTGGTAATTATCAGACAATGCGTGAGCTTTCATTTGCAAATGAGATAAACCATCTATCAACTCTTTTTGTGAATGCACACTATCATTTATGTTAACAGTCAAGGAGTTATAGTTAGTGTAATTTTCATTCATACTATCACTTAAAATTTCAATACCAAGTCTAAGAGTTTCAAGAGCGGTTAAGACATCTTGAGCATCTTTTATATCTTTTATTTCTATTCCGTTGATTTCCATAATATAAACCTTATTTTATACCAAAGCGGAGCTTATGCTACCACTTCGTCAATAGCACTAAATGCTTTTTTTAACACATCATCTTTAAACTCTATTGCTTTATTTATCAAAGTAATTCTATATGCTATCTTTTTACTTTTTTGCATATCTTTATCTTTTAAAGCTACTTTCTGTTTTGCTTTTAAATCATCTAGGTTAGTCTTAGATAACTCATACACAGTTATTCCAAATGCACGAGATGCTTTTATACTTTCAGAATTATTTATTTGAATGATATTTCTATCAATATCAGCTATCTTTTCAATATAACCTGCTCTATCATCAATACGACCTTTTTTATCTCCAAAAAAGTCTAAAAATTGCATTTCTAAATCCATGCCAACATCAACACGACTAAGGGCAAATATGACTTTTATATTTGTACTTAACTTTCTAATTTGATTGTATATCTTGATGGTATTAATTGCGTCTTGTTCGCCATCTGTTAAAGGTATCACAACACAATCAAACGTATCAGTCAATTCAGTATTCGATAATGATTTTAATATACAAGTGGTAGTTTTGTTTCCGCCAACATCAACGATTAAGTTATCATTATCTAATGAAATGTCAATAAGTGTACCATCTAAATCATTGCCACTTATTTTATATCGCTTTGCTTCAACTATATTACTATTTGAGAAAGTTTCACTATCTGAATTTTCATCATCAAATTCAATCAAATTTACTTTTTCATTTTGCCCATTCTTCCAATACAAAAACGGGGCTAAAATTTGCATAGACACAGTTGATTTTCCTACTCCGCCCTTAGTATTTAAAACTATAAATTTACTCATTTTATACTCTTTATAATGAAGTTACATCAGTTTTATGTCTATCAGCTTCAGTAATAGTTTTTTTAGCCTTATTTTCTACCGAAGCGGTAGTTTTGCTTACATTTTTATTTCTTTTTTGTTTCTCAACACCAAGCACATTTTGAGCAAAAGCTCTAAGCGTTTGTTCAGACACTTTAAACTTATATGTATCAAATATATCTTTAGCTATTTGTTTATAGCTTACATTATGTTTTAAAGCGTCTTTCACAATATCACTTATTTCGTTTAAAAAATCTTTTGCAGGACTTAATCGCCCAACCAAAGCCTTTTTTTTACTTTCATTTACTTTAGCTTTTAACTCATCTTTCTTAGCTTCTATCTCTTCTTTTGTTAGTTGTTGTACTTTTGCCATTTTGTTTATCCTTTAGGTTGTAGTATAAACTATCGTTTATCTTTTAAAATTATACACCTAATAACCTTTAATTAACCTTTAATAGTATCTAATGAGTTTATATAAATTATCGTTTATATTATCGTTATGATTATTCTAATAAATATTATCATATTATAACATATATGTTAAGCTTACTTTAAGTGATATATCGCTAATATTTTAATAAAAAACAGTATTTATATCTCTATACAGGTACGACAGTCAATGTGGTTACGCTCCGCTTCTCCAAATTAACATCGTACTTTAAGGGTAAACCCTTAAAAAACCCAAGAGCGATTAACATTATACTATGTATGTTAATCTTATTATAATCACAACACTACTCTAAACGATAGTATTATGATTAAAGCGTATCCACGCAGTATAAAATAAGGATATAATAAATGAAGAATAAAGAGTTTAAATTTAGACTATCAGGAGAACTATATAATATGCTACAGTTAAAAGCTGCAGCTTCAAATATGAATGCAAGTGATTATATAAGAAATGCAATAAATACAAGTGATATAAAAATAAATGATAGAAAAGATATAGGAAAGCTAATAGGTGCTATAAATAAAATAGGTAACAATATAAATCAAATAGCACATAATCTAAATATAGCAAACAATAGTAATAAGTTAGATGATATAAACTACAATAATATACTAGATAAACTAACTATTATTGAATATCAACAAAAAGAACTATTAAAGGGTATATAATGATAGCTAGAATATCAAGAGCTAAAAGCGGACTTAGTAATTACTTAGAAAAAGGGCATAGAAAAGATAGTGAATACACAAGAGAACAGAAAGATAATGTAGTACCAATATATGGAAGCTTAGAAATTTTTAGGCAAACAGAACAATACTTAAATAAAGAAAAAAATTATAAAGATAACTATTTACATATAACTATTAGTTACAGTAAAGAAGATATGCAATTAATGGATAGTATGACAGATGATGAAAAAAAAGCTATGAAAAAAGATATAGCATTATCTTATATCAAACATCATACAAGTGGTTATGATATAGATAATGAAGTTATAGCTTATGCTGAAACACATCAACCAATAATAAAGTATGAACACAATAAAGAGAGGCTAGAACACGAACATATAGCAATAGCTTTATATAACCCATTAAATGATACTAAGTTACAAACTACATTTCATAATAACAGTTTCATAGATGATACTTTACAAGCTTATATCAATAAAAAGTATGGACTATCTCAACCACGAGAACACCAAAGAAAAAGACAAGGTATAGAAGCAGATACACAAATAGCAAGAGATAGAAAGTATTATAAAGAAGCATTAAAGAACATCAAGTCAAATAGTGAATTAATACAATACTTTAAAGATAATAATATAAAGTACAAAGAAGTACAAACAAAGAATAATCAATATTACAAGATTATAAATACAAAAGGTACTGATATAAATTTAAAAGGTAAAGACTTTGAGCATATACACAAAGTTACTTTAGATGAAGACTTTGTGTATAATGAACACAAAGATATTGAAGAGTTAGAAAAAGTATTAAGTAGCTACTATGAAAAAAGAATTGAGCAGATAGATAAAAGAAGAAGTATATCAACTAAAGAAGCTATGCAAGATATATATAAAGAACAAACAAAAGATAATGAATATAGTTTACAATCAGCAAGTTATCAACAAAAGATATTTTATAAACATTACGGACACTTAATAGACAATGATTTGAAAGGCTACTTTATAGATACTAAAGAAGCAGATAATACTAAGTTTATTAATAAAATTAAGAATATCAATATTGAAGATAAAGGCGATAAGATAGTATCTTATACAAATGATAAAGAGAACCTACAGGAGAGAGTAAGGTTAATGTTAAATGTTGCAGAAGCTAAGAAGTGGAATATAAACAATTTAGAGATTAACGGAAGCAAAGAGTTTAAAGAGGAAGCAGAGAAGCAAATAGCAGAGCGTATCAGATTGCAAGAACAGCTACAAAAGAAGAATGATAAAACCTTATCTTATACCGAAGCGGTAGCAGTCAAACAGGAGATAGATAAAAGACCAATGACAGCAACACAAACATATAAGAAAGAGGCAGAACAAAAGCAAGAGCAAATAAAAGCAGATAATAACATCTCTTTAACAATGCTAAAGCAAAACTTATCAGCTCAAAGAGTGTTAGATTATGCAGTAGAGAAATACAAACTTAATCCAAGTGATTACACTATCACAGAAGATAATAAAATCAATAATCTAAACAATAAACAAAAGCCAAAGAATGTTATAGACTTCTTACAAAAAGAATTAAACATCAAAACAAACGAAGCGATAGACATAACAAGAGAGTTATATAAACAACAACCATTAAACATTAAATCAAATGAAAGTGAAAGAGAGGTTAATGCTATGCCAATGAAACTAAGCATATGTAAAGATACAAACCCAAATGCACTAAGCAAGTGGGAGCAGGTGGAAGTTACTAATTACACACAATTAGCTAGTTATATGAAACAGTATCCATATTCACAAGCACAGTTCGAGCAAGGATATAGAAATAGTGATAATGCTAAGAGTTTCAACAATGTACTTATTTATGATATAGATAACGATAAAGATACTCCACAACTTACAATTAATGAAGCTAAACAGCTATTAGAAAAGTATAATATATCAGCAATGATATTACCAAGCAAAAGTCATAACATAGATAAAAACGGACACACAGCGGAAAGATATAGAATAGTGATACCAACCAATAAAGCAATAAGTACAAATGATAAAGACACTTATAGGGAGTTCCAAAAGATAACCGCAAGAGATTTACAAATAGATAAATATGTAGATAATAAAGCATTAAATGACAAAGGAAGATTTTATTATAAAAGCCCCATGTTGGCAGAGCCTTTAATCGTTAAAGCAAATAGAGTTATGAACATTGACAGATTAGAGCAAACGGCTATCAAAAATATTACTCAAAAAAGAGCCGAGAAAGAGGCAGAAAGACAGCGGGTGGAGGCTATCCGAAAAGATATGTCAAAATACCTACAAATGCCACAAACAGGGCAACAAGTGCCACAAACAGGGCAACACGAGGTGTTAAGCTATGTTGATGTTCAATCAATAATAGATACTCCAATAGCACCGTTAATTGTAGCAATAGAACAAGGGCAAGAATACAAAGAGGGAATCTACAATATGGTTAAAACCCTAGACGCAAAATATAGTATCATAGATAATAATATAGCTCATGACTTCAAAAGTGATATAACGTATAACAGCTTGACATATCTACAACATAAATTGGGTATCTCAAATATCAACAATATAGCAAGGGAGCTTGAAAGGATGTTAGGTATCGAATACATGCAAATCAATATAGAAGCGGTTAAAAGATCTATTGAGAGCGGAATCAAGGATGCTACGGGCGACAAGGTTTTTGAAGATAAGTTAAAAGAATTTTTTGGCGTAAAATATGCGAAGCTGGAAAAAGATAGTATCAAAATCGCGGACAAGGAAATCAAATTAAGCGATGTTGGCTTTAAAAAAAATCAACTCATCGAAGCGTTTGGCAAGAATAGGGAAGCGGTGAAAGAGACAATTGAAGCCAATGGAGTACCTAGAAACAATAGAAAACATAATAGAGGAAGTATAAAGAGATAATCTCTTGACATTATGTTTATATTATGGTAATATTATGAATATACAATTTAAAGGATATTACCAATGTTTACAAGAGAAGCACTTAAAAGAGTAGGCTTTAATGCAGAGCCGAGCAAGTGGGAAGATTTTAAAAGGGTTGCCAAACTCAATCAATCGGACACAAACAAAGAGTTACGCAAATTCATAGACCAATATTTAGCAGACAACAAACAACTTGTAATCAAAGCAAAAGGGGGAGATGATGTTTGAATTTCCAAAGCCAAAACCATTAATCGAAGTTGAACAAAGAAAGCCCGAATTTTATTTAAAAGATTTTTTACCAATTCCAAAAAGTGCTTTAACTATGTTGTCAGCCCCTGGAGGAAGCGGAAAGAGTTTTTTGTCAATACAATTAGCAATCAGACTGGCTCAAAATGAAAACTGTAAAATTCTACTATGGCTCAGTGAAGACCCAAGCGGAGTGACCAAACACAGAGCAGAGGAGATACTTAACAAGATACCAGACGTAGGAAATCATCTAAGAAACATAGATATTGTTGATGATATGCCACAACACTTGACTCATCAGAATTATATGGAGTACAAAGAGCTTTTCATTCCGTATAATTTAATAGTATTAGACCCATTAATCGCTTTTTACGGCGGAGAAGAAAACAGTAATACACAGGCTAGATACTTCATGAACATGTTAAATCGAATAGCTAGGGACAATATGCAAAGCTTTGTCATCGTGCATCACTCCACCAAAGCAAACAAAGACCAAGAGAGCAAGAGTAGAGGAGCAGGGGCTTTCATTGATACAGTGAGATTAGGTTACGAGATTAAAACCATTCAAGAAAATACACTAGAGAGAGAAATTATAATAACTAAAGATAATTTTGGAGTTAGACAAATCATAGGAGAAAGCAAAAAGATAACTGTATTGCCTTATGAAGTTGCTTTTATCAAAGACGATCAAAACCCAAAAGAGCAACAACAACCTAAAAAAAGATCTCTTTGGGAGGTGATAAGATGAGTTTAATCGCACTAATGAGATTTAGAGCAGCACCCGTAACAGTTGAAGAGGCAAAGCTTAATATTTTTGCACCAATAGCTAAAATTCCAGCGACCTACAAAAACAATTATTTAATCAATGAAACTATTTTTAATGATGAAAACTATAAAGTAAGACTAAGAGGAGTGAGACTAACTCAAACGCACAGAGATATATTGGATATTGCTTTGTTTTATGGTAGCTGTAAACTGGAGGAAGAGGTAGAAGAAAAAGTGCCTGTACGGACTTTTTCACTCTACACAATTTTAGAGCATTTAGGAAAAGAAGCTCAAAATAATCAAGAGTGGTTAGTCAAA
>DZCE01000199.1 GCA_022736375.1 Arcobacter nitrofigilis
TTTCATCTTCTTCATCATAAGTAATAATCATCCCTTTTGATAAACCAAAGGCTTTACAGGCACTCAATACTCCTTTAATCTCTCGTTTTTTGGTCTCACTTTGGCTCATCTCATAGCTTACTTGAATCGCCTCTATGACTGCTCCATTATATGAAACAATAAAATCACACTCACTGCTTTTGTCACTGTAGTAGTAAATCTCCTCGCCTCTTCGTTTGAGTTCCAAAAATACTGCACTCTCCAGTGCTTTACCTCTATTATCAGAAAATCTAAAAGCAATGGCATTGGTCAGTCCTATATCGATGCTATAAATCTTTTTTTCACCGAACTCTTGATTGACCAAAGAGGCATCGTATCGATGGAGTGTCAAAGCCAAATAGATAGTTTGCACATAATCCAAAAAGTCATAGAGAGAGTTTTTACCAATCTTGATACCACTTGATTTAAGCTCATTGTAGATTTTATTGATAGAGATCTGTTTGGTGCTTGATGCAATAATGCGTTTGAGGAAAAATTTCAACGCCACTGTATTGCTAATGGCATAACGTTCAATCAAATCTTTGTAAATCATTACAGAAAAGTAACCTTGAAGCATCTGTGTGGTGTATTTTTGCTCCAAAAAGAGCGTCTCAGGAAATCCACCATCAACCAAAAAGCTATCCATCGCATTTTTGATATGGGCAAGAGAGGCAGAGGAGTAGAGATCAATCTCTATATCTTTAAAATTCAAATATTCACGCAAGGATAAGGGATAGACCTCAAAGGTGAGACTACGACCACGCAGGGATGAAGCAATCTCAGAGCTTAAAAGCTTGGCATTAGAACCCGTCACAAAGATATTGGGTGTGATGGTATCATAAAGCCGTCGTATAAACTTCTCCCATCCTACAATATTTTGTATCTCATCAAAGAAGAAGTAGCACTCTTTGAGATTGTGCGTGGGGTAGAGTTCACGGTAAGATTGCAAAATCAAATCAAGCTCATCAATTTCTAGCTCCAATCGTTCATCCTCAAAGTTGATAAAGAGTATTTGAGTCTTATTAACCTTTTGTGTAAGTTGGTTAATCACATCATACAAAATAGAGGTCTTACCACACCGCCGTACACCAATAAGCGTAATAATCTTACCACTATCCACAGGAAGCTCTAAAACACGAGGTTTGAGAGAGAAATCACTACTTAGATGAAAGTCTCTAATGATCTGCTTGAGTATTTGTTTCTTTTTCATAAGGAAGATTATATACTATTTTGTCTTTTATTAGAATAAATAGTGCTAAGATAATAAATGAACTCTTCAATTAAGACCTTAACATCAAACACACGAGTATGGGGCGTTTGAACAAAGTTTGTAGGCTATAGGCTCTTAATTACTACTAAGATACATCTCTTTTGTTATCACCAAATAACTAGCCTCTTTAGAGTGTTTAATATTGTGAGACTTTTGAATCAATTTGGTTTTGATGCTCTGCGTATTGACACTATTTTGCCATTTGCATTCGATAAAGGCAATATGAGTATCATTGAATGCCACAATATCAATCTCCTCTTTGTTATTCCACCATCTACCAATTTTTGTAGGAATAAAATCAAGATACTTTTGAGGAGTCATTAAAATATCCTCTAT
>DZCE01000200.1 GCA_022736375.1 Arcobacter nitrofigilis
CTATCTTAGCTTCCAATAATGTTGTTATCTCAAACTTACCAAATGTAGTTGATATTAAAACACTTTTAAAACTTTTAAGAATGCTTGGTGCTAAGTTTGATCATAAAGTAAATGATATCACTATTAATACATCTGAACTAAATAAAACAACAGCAACTTATGAGATTGTAAAAACGATGAGAGCTTCTATTTTAGTACTTGGTCCACTACTAGCAAGATTTGGACACTGTGAAGTTTCACTTCCAGGAGGTTGTGCTATTGGTCAACGACCTGTAGATTTACATCTAAAAGCATTAGAGCAAATGGGTGCAGAGATAGAGATACACGCTGGATATATCAAAGCAACTGCTCCAAATGGACTTAAAGGTGCAACAATTGTATTTGATAAAATCACAGTAACTGGTACAGAAAATATCGTAATGGCAGCAGCTTTAGCACATGGAAATTCAACAATCATCAATGCAGCAAAAGAACCTGAAGTTGTACAACTTTGTGAAGTTTTAAGAGATGCTGGAGTTGAAATCTCTGGAATTGGGACAAACACTTTAGAGATAGTTGGAAATGGTGGAAAACTTTTAGAATTTAAACCATTTGCTGTTATCCCTGATAGAATTGAAGCTGGAACTTACCTTTGTGCTGGGGCTATTACAAATAGTGTTTTAAAAATCACAAATGTTATCCCAAAACATCTTGAAGCAATGCTTTCAAAATTAGAAGAGATGGGATTTGGAATAGAGAGAGATGAGTCATCAGTAACTATTTTACCAGCAACAAAAATCAAACCAATCCATATCACAACAACAGAATACCCAGGATTTCCAACAGATATGCAAGCTCAATTTATGGCACTTTGTACTATGGCTGAAGGTGTGAGTATTATCGATGAAAAACTTTTTGAAAATAGATTTATGCATGTGAGTGAACTCTCAAGAATGGGAGCTGATATCAATTTAAATGGTACAGTTGCTTCTGTTGTTGGTACTCCAAATGCCCTTTTTGGAACTGATGTAATGGCAACTGATTTACGAGCAAGTAGCGCTTTAGTTTTAGCTGCACTTGTAGCTGGTGGAGAAACTAGAGTTCATAGAATCTACCATTTAGATAGAGGATATGATAGATTAGAGGAAAAACTAACTGCTCTTGGAGCAAATATCACAAGAGAAAGGGAATAGAAGCTCCTATTCTCCCCCTTTTTTTATTCTTTGGATTGCTTCTTTAAATTTATACTCTTTTACAAAATATAAAATCTCTTCACAAAGAATTTCATCATTGTCTTCAAGCTTAATATGTGATAATTTACTTAAAATATCTTCACAAACAATAGGTCTTTTCCCATGAAGAGCTTCTTTTATACCAAATAAAATAAGAAGCTAAAAGGACAACTGGTTTATCTTTTAATTTTTCTAAAATAAGTGAAGATGATGAGATTCCAAAAGTACTTTTCCCTTTTATTACATCATCAATAATATTTACCTCATTATCAAACTCTTTAAATTTAACATCAGCCCCTATGTTTTTATAAAATCCTTTCTCTTTTGCCATATAAAACCCAGCAAATTCAAATTGGTGTTTCCATTCAAGCTGGAGAGAAACTCTTTTCAAATCCTCTCCAAAAAGAGTAT
>DZCE01000201.1 GCA_022736375.1 Arcobacter nitrofigilis
AAATACCCCCTCAAACTAAAATATAAAAACAGCATATATATAAAATAATTTACCATAAATGCCATCGTAACACCTATGAGTCCGTACATATCCACAAACAGCACCACAAACCCAACAAAACTCCCTACGAAAAATATTTCACTAAAGATAAAAAGTCTTGTCATTGCTTTTGCTATCATAATGTACCCTAATAACCAAGCAGCTATTTTTATCACATCTCCGATGAGTTGATACAAAAACAACTCTGCCATCGGTGAAAACTCTTTTGTAAAGAGTATAGAAATAATCAAATCTCTAAAAAGATAAATCCCTAAAGCCATCATGATAACAATAGGCAGAATGATTTTATAGCCATACAACAGTTCAGCTCTAAGCTCTGACTTATCTTGAATACTTGAAAGTTTAGGAAGATAATAGATACTTAAAGTTGTAGTTATGAGCATCAAATATGTCTCACTTATCCTCCAAATAGCTTGCCAATATCCAGCTTCATCCCAGCCGATATTTGTTCCTATGTAGTCTCTCACATAAATATGTGAAAGTGGTATCATAGTGGCGGATACCAATGCCATAGCTGAAAATTTTAATAATTTGTTTCTATATTCTTTGTCCATACTTCCCAAGAACATAGAGAGCTTAAACCAACTACTTTTTAGTACAAAAGTTAAAGTTACAAAGAAAACAATCGATTGCGACACTATCCCTGCAAGTAAAGCACCATAAAGTTCATATTGAGTAACAAGTAAAATAGTTACCGCTAAACCAAAAAGTGAGCCTACAATGTTTAATAGTGTAAGTTTTTTTATCTCTTTTTGCCCATTGAGGATAGAGGTCATCAGTCCATTAAGTACAAAAAATACTACTGTAATAGCAAAAACTATAAAAATTGAACCATACTCAGTTGTATTTAAAAGCTTCATAGAAATAAAATCCGCTAAAAAGATAATTACTATCGCCATTGGAATTATCAGCACAAGTGAAATTTTTAAAGCACTGCTCCAAATCTTTTGTTTGATTTGTTCATCTTCATAATATTCTGCTGTATATTTGACTATACCACTATTTACTCCAGCACTTGCAACACTACTCATCATCCCTATAAAATTTTGAAACTGTCCCATAAGTGCCAAACCTGATGGTCCAATATAAACCGCCACAATTTTAATGCTAATAAATCCTGCTATTACACGAATGATTGTTGATATCGCTGATAGAACTGATGTTTTAATTAAAGTCATTAATTACCCGAACAATCTTCACAGTATCTTCCAAACTCTGAACTCCACTTATAGGCAAACTCAATACTTCTTCATGTATTTGTTCACTTATTGGATAACTATCATTATTCCATTCAGCATAAGCATTTTGCTTATGTGGAGGTAGTGGATAGTGGATAAGTGTTTGGATACCATTATCTAAAAGATATTTTTGCAATTCATCTCTTTTATTTGTTCTTATTACAAACAAATGCCAGACATGATTTTGATAATTTTTAATGCTTAATTTTGAATTTTGAATTGGAAGAATGATAGTTGGGTTAGTGATGTTTTCTATGTAATAGTTTGCTATCTCTCTTCTTTTTTCTACTTCATTATCAAGATATCTTAGTTTTA
>DZCE01000202.1 GCA_022736375.1 Arcobacter nitrofigilis
GCATCATAGATAAACCACCCTATTGTTACAACTGCTACAGTTCCTATGATAAACAACATGGCATAATCAAGCATTGTCATTCTGCACTCCTTTATATATTTTGTTCTCTCAGCTGACCACAAGCAGCTGAAATATCAAGCCCTTTTGATTCTCTAATTGTACACAGTTGACCTCGTTTATTTAGATAATCTTGGAACTCTATCATTGATTTTTCAGTTGGTCTTTTGAACTCACTACCTTCAAAATCATTGAAATATATCAAGTTGATTTTAGCTTTTATCCCATCAAGCAAAGAGATTAATTTCTTGGCGGCACTAATATCATCATTGACATCTCGCATTACAAGATATTCGAACATAACTCGTTTCCTTTGGTTGACAGGAAACTGCTTTACAGCGTCAATTATGGACGCTATATTGTAAGCTTTGTTGATTGGCATTAATTTCTCCCTAAGCTCATCATCCACGGCATGCAGGGATATAGCTAGGTTGACACCAAGGTCAAGTTTGCCAAGTTTTTCTATCTTGGCACTTAGTCCAGAGGTTGATATCGTTTGACGATTTGGAGATATCGCTATACCATCAGGATCGGCAAAAATCGCAACGCTTTTTGCCACATTGTCAAGATTGTCAAGTGGCTCACCCATGCCCATATAGACAATATTTAATCTTCTATTGGCATCAATATCGTTTTCTCGCTTGATGACAAGTAGTTGAGATACTATCTCTCCAGCTGTAAGATTTCGTACAAATCCACCCTTTGCAGTAAGACAAAATGCACACCCTACTTTACAGCCAACTTGTGATGAGATGCAAACTGTGTATCTTTTTTGGTGTTTTACTGCACCATCTTCATGATACTCTTCATCTCTCATAAGTAGCAGTACGGCTTCAACAGTATGTCCATCGTGTAGCCGAAAGAGATATTTGATGCTCCCGTCACTACTCTTTTGAGCCATTACTATTTCTAGTGGGGAAAGAGTATATTCATTTGATAATTGCTCTTTTAGATCCTTTGGTAAATTACCCATTTCATCAAAACTCTTGGCATACTTATGATAAATCCATCCCCATATCTGTTTGGCTCTAAATGATGGCTTCACTAGTTCTAACAACTCTTTTTGTGTATAGTCTTGTATTATTTTCATTATATAACTTTAATTTGATTTTGTGACAAACTTGAACATATCATCTTTGTTTGACAATATATATTCGCTCAGTAGCTCTTTTGCTCTTGTATGATTATGCAGGAAATCTGTATGTGCATTTTCATCGCAATAATTAGTAACAATAAACACTCCGCCAGCAGGTATTCCAAACTCTTGTGCTACTCTCATAACAGAGAAAAACTCCATATTCTCAACTCCTATTCCATGAGATAAATACGATTTACCAAGACTCTTGTCTCTAGTAATATAGTTAGATGAATTTACGATTGTTTCACGTGAAACATCATTACTTGTACTAATTATATTATCAATTGGAGTAAAACTATTGGCATTAAAAAAACTATTTTCTATATTGGAACTACTTTGTGAACTTACAATATCAAATATCTCTTTCTCTCCATAACTCCCACAGCTACCTATAAAAAGGATAAATTTTGGAGGGTT
>DZCE01000203.1 GCA_022736375.1 Arcobacter nitrofigilis
TTCATATTTGAAAGTATATAACCCTTTTATTTAAAATTGACTATGCACTAGTATATAATCTTTATAAAAAATCAAGGAGTTTATTATGTTAAAGAGAACGACGATTATTCTATTTTTTCTGATTTTATCAGTTGTTTTGGCGTATGTCTATTTTCAGTATCGTATACCAACAGGAGTAGTGTCACAAGGAGATGGTCAAGAAGCCATTACTTGGGTTTCGCTTATTGCTTCTATTGTTTCACTGATTACAGCTCTTGTAGGGTTGATTGAAAAGATAGTAGATAAGAAGCAGTAATGCATAAGGTATTTTTACGATTTCTGTTAATGTTATTACCATTAACAACCATAGTAGATGCAACAGGTCAAGATAGAGCGTATTGTGAAAATAAAAAATTATCAGATAAGTTTTTTTCTTTTCTAGGCATTGACGCTAAAGATAAAGGGTATAACAAAAGTTACGCTTTAGTTATAGGGATTAGTGAGTATAAGGACAGTTCAGCTTATGCTGATTTACCAACTAAAAATGACCATCAAGATATGGCAGAGTATCTTTGTAATCAAGGTGGATTTGATTATGTTCATTTTTTAACGGAAGATAAAGTAACCGTGGCTAGAGTTCGACAATTGATGGAAGACTACTTTCCCAGTAAATTAGGGGAAGATGACCGTTTTCTTTTTTATTGGGCAGGTCATGGTGTCGATGAAAAATTATACAGTGGAAGTTATTTTGGACATTTACCTGTACAGAGTAGTCAAGATAAAAAGTACAATACCATGGTAGATATGGATGATATTAAAAGTTGGGATAAACGAATAAATGCCAAGCAGACACTTTATCTACTTGATAGCTGTTTTAGTGGATTGGTAGGCGTGGTACATCAAGGTTCTAAAGCCAAAACATTAACTTTAGAGCAGTTGGCACATCCAAGTCGACAAATACTCTCTGCGGGTACAGGTCAACAGACAACCTTTGCAACAGCAGAACTTGGAGGAAGTATTTTTACAAGAGCCATTTTAGATGGTTTATTGACAGGTAAAGCAGATAGTAATACCTATAAACAAGATGGGATTATTTCTATTAGTGAGTTAGAACTTTATATAAGAGAGTATGTTAAATATAAAAAAGATTATATCGGTTGGAACTTTACTATTAAGCCGCAGCTTAGTAATTTAGATATGAATCAAGGAGAGTTTTATTTTTTCTCAACCAATAACAAAGTAAAAAAAGAGATTTCTGTAGTTAAAAAAGAGCAAGAGGTTCCCCCTATTATTGTACCACAATCATCACAACCAACAAATAACAAATGGAACCCAAAAATCTACCGAGGAGAACGAAGCTACATTAAAAACAGTACCAATACCGTAAAAGACAACCACACAGGACTCATTTGGCAAAAAGCAGATGATGGTGTTCAACGAACTTGGAGTGATGCAAAAAAGTATTGTCAAGATTTAACTCTTGATGGTTATAGCGATTGGCGACTGCCTTCTGTGGAAGAGTTGTATTATTTGGGAGATATTACCAAATACAATCCTGCCCTAGATACCAATTACTTTGGTGTAAAAAGCAGTTGGTATTGGAGTAATACAACATATAAAAAT
>DZCE01000077.1 GCA_022736375.1 Arcobacter nitrofigilis
TTTTGGAGCATTTGAGACAATTTTATCTAGGGAGATTCAAAATGATAGATGATGGAGCGAAGAAGTATAAAGCGTTTATTAGCTATTCACACAATGATGAGCAATTTGGGAGTTGGCTTCATCGAGAATTAGAGAAATATAAAATCCCAAAACGACTCTACGAGAGCTATCCCGACTTGCCAAAATCCCTCTACCCTATTTTTCGTGATCGTTATGAACTCGATGCTGGAGATAATTTAGGCGAAGAGATACCCAAAGCACTGAAAAACAGTAATGCGTTGGTAGTAATATGCTCCAAATCCTCTGCCAACTCCAAATGGGTCAATAAAGAGATAATAGATTTCAAGATGATGCATGGCGAGGACAGAATATTCCCAATCATCATAGAGGGCGAACCCTTTGCCAAAGAGAGCGATAAATTTGACAATAGCGAAGAGTGCTTTCCTGATGCATTAAAATACAAGATTGACAGAGATGGAAACCTTACCAATAAAACTACCGATATATTAGCAAGTAGTACCATCGAAAAAGAGGACGGTAGAGAACTTGCTAAGTTGAAGTTGATTGCAGGTCTTTTGGATGTCCCTTTTGGTGAGTTTTATCGTAGAGATTTAATACAAAAAGAAGAAGAATTAATACAAATTAGAAAACAAAAAGAAGAACTTGAAAAAGCTAAAAATGAAGCTGAAATAAATCTAAAAAAATCTATAGAAAATGAACAAAAAATGAAACAAGAGTTGTACCGTAATATGGTACAAAGAGGAATGCAAGAACGAGACTTTTTAAACCATCCACTTAAAGCAAAACTATTTTTTTCAAAAGCTATTTCTATTAGCTCAAATATAATAGAAGAAAAAAATTCAAAAATTCTTTATGACTCGATGAATCAGGCAAAATTAGTTAATATTTTTGAACATAATGCTTCTAAGTACGGTTGTTGGGGAGCAGAATTTTCCAAAAATGAGCAAAATATTTTAAGCTGGTCTGGAAAGATGATTAAAATATGGGATAAAAATAGTACTAATATTTTGCATAATTTTCAACATGATAAAACTGTTCAAGGTGCAATTTTTAACAAGTCAAATACTAAGTTATTGAGTTGGGGTAATGATCAAACTGTAAGAGTTTGGGGGCTTAATAATAGTAATCCTCCATTAGTTATAGATACACCTACTGGTGTTTATCGAGCTCAATTTACACAAAATGAAAAATATATTTTAAGTTGGGGAAACAATGAGTCAAAAAATAAAAGTTTTATATCTTTATATAGTTTAAAAGATAATAAAATAATTTTTAATAAAGAAAGCAATATGTCTCTTGATGGAGTTGTTTTTGATAAAAATGAAGAGCAAATTCTTTATTGGAATACAAGTTTTTACTATGATGAAAAAGGTTTTTCAAGCGAACAAGGCTTTGTAAAAATCTATAATATCAAAACTCAAGAAACTTTATTATCATTAAAGTTTCCATACTATGTGAACGAAGTGTCATATAGTAAAAATCAAGATAAACTATTGATTTCTTCTCCGCACTCTATTAAAATATGGGATTTAAATATGCAACAATATTTATTTTTAACTGAAGAGTCGGATTCGTTACTTGATGCAAAATTCAGTCCAGATGAAAGTAAAATTTTAGCTCGATATGGTACCCATGGAAGTGCAATAGCAAAAAAATTAAAACTTTGGGAGACCAATAATAGTCAAAAGCCATTATATACTTTTCAGCATAACTATCAGTTTGTTAATGGCTATAAGTTTAATAAGGATGGTACAAGGATTTTAACTTGGGGATATGATGGGTATGTTAAGTTATGGTCTGCAGAAGATGGCACTTTAATCAAAGAGTTTAAACATAATGGGAGAATTGCAGGTTCAAAGTTTTTTGATGATGAAAATAAAATTCTCTCTTGGACGGGTGTCAATACAAATTTAGAAAATGATAATAAAGGTTCTATATATTTATGGGATGCCGACTACTATTCTTCAAAACCTCTATTTATGCTAAAACATAATGGCATTATATATGATATTAAAATTTCCGATGATGAAAAACAACTATTAAGTTATGGTTCAGAGAATATGGTAAAATTATGGGATATTTCATTAACTAATTTTTTCAATATTACCAATAATATACATACAAATGAGATGGTGTTTAATCAAAATAGCAATACTATCCTTGCTTGGGATGAAGAGTATATTCAAAATATTGATATCAATACAAAAAAGGTAATTTTTAAAAAGAAACTTGAAAGCGGTTATAGGAAAGCTTTTTATAATAAATCAGGAAAGAAAATTCTTACTTATGCTAATAAGTTAATTAATGTCATCAATATAGAAACTAATAATACTGATGTATACGAATATACTCGGGACATTAAACAATTACTTCTTAGTGAAAATGAAGATAAACTATTTGTTGCTTATGGTGTAGATAGATCATTGGGGTTTGATAAAGACTTTATTAGTGAAATAGTAGTCTGGGATTTAAAAAGTAAAAAGAAAATTTATGAATATAAAATAAAAGATATTATTTCTAATATTATGTTGACAAACAATAATGATGAAATACTATTTACCACAGAAAATGGTCTTCTTAATATTATCAATATTAATACAAATAAAAATAGTCTAAAAAGAATTTATGAATCAGGAATTAATAATCTTGTATATAATAAGAATAAGAATAAATTATTATTTAATACATCTACAAATAATAATAATTTAATAATATTAGATATTAAGCAACAAAAAGAGGTTTTTAGTGTTGTTGAAAAAGAACATGCTACAATCCTTGGAAACTCTTTCTCTAAAGATCAAAAGCATATATTTCGATGGGGAGAAGATGGAAAGGTTAAAATGTGGAATATTATGACTCAAAAACTAATACATACTTTTAGTCATGAAATATCTGCTAAAAATATAATGCTTAGCTCAAACTCTGATAAACTTTATAGTTGGAGTGGGTCTACATCCAATATCCCTAGTGGAAAGGGCACAGTAAAGATATGGGATACAAAACTTGGTACACATTTATTGACATTAAGAAAAAGTACAGAAGGAGAAACTGGAATTCAAGGAATAGCTTTAAATAATGATGAAACATTATTATTTAGTTGGCTAGATCACAAACTTGATTTATGGGATATTAGTCATGGAACTCAACTACTTTCATTGCCTATTGCAGGTATTGATGCAATACATTTGTTAGATAATCAACAAGAAGTTATCATACAAAATGAAAGTCTTATTGTTAAAAAGTTATTTGAAGACAAAAAATATAATAACAAATATTATTCATTGGAGGCTGAAGTAGAAAGTGGAACCTATTTAGATGAAAATACAGGCGAAGTCAAAGTCCTCTCCAAAAAAGAGTGGGAAGCCAAAAAAGCTCAATATGACAAAATCATCAAAAAGTACAATCCATGACCCTCTTTATCTCCCACTCGACCCAAGACAAGCAGACCATAGCACTGCCACTCTATCAAGAATTGTTGGCTCTTAACCTTGATCCTTGGATTGATCAGGAGGGAATAGAGCCAAGTGATAGCCTCTTTCAAAAAATCAATCAAGCCATTGCTAAATCACACTATGGGGTGGCGATTGTAAGCCCTGCGTTTATTGCCAGTGAGTGGACGAATCGTGAACTGCAAGTGCTTGATAATCTACGCCTTGAAAAGCGTATTAAACGACTCTTTTTAATCTATCATGAAATCACACGTGAGAAGGTTCTGTGTTACTATCCGCTCTTATCCGATGATTTGGCATTAAACAGTAGTGAGCCAATTGCAACACTTGCCCAAAAGATTGCTGAGGTGATAGAGTCCAAATCCAAACTAGAGCGGTTTGTAGAGCTTAAAAGAGAGAATAGAGCTATCGATACACAAGAGTTTATTGAGAAGTTGCCCGATATTCAGGGGGCATTTTATCTACTGCTCAATCTTCAGGTGGATAGCGATAGAGCAATAAAGAATAGTAATCGGTTTTTAGAGGGTTTGATCGATAGATTGGAAATTGAGGAGAAAAAAATTCTCTTTGGCTTGCTCGCACGAGATTTGATGGCAAGTTCTCGTGAGTATCAAGAGATGTTTGATGAAATATTGAGCCGTTTTGAGCGTCGCAACGGTACGCAAACGATAGTCATTGAACCCACCATGCTAGAGAGTAGCTTTTTGAGTACGACACTCCATAGAGTACTGGAGAGCTAAATGAGCTTTCTATCACTTGCCAAAGAGCTTTTGAATGAGCGTGATTCCCAGCGACTTGTTAGCCTTATCCAAGAGCATTTTGAATTTATGAACCACAACAGCTTTTGGCATACACTCGATAACCTCGCTCAAGAGAATAGACAAAAGTATCAGCTTATAGCCAAGATGCATCTACAAACCTCCCAAGAGGTCGATGGACTCTACTACCTAGAGCTTGTACAAAAGCTCGTGTCAGCCTATGAGAGTGATAGCTTGATGCCCACACTCCATAAGCATGAGAGTGCTTTGAGTACAGAGCTTGTCAATATTTTGCTCGATACTGCCCAAAAGAGTATCGATAGTCATGGCTTTAGCGGTACTGGATTTATATTGCTAGAGATTACGCAGACGATTATCGACTATTGTCACTACAATGAGCTTATCCCCTATCTCTACAACCAATACACCATCTACTACCTCTATGCCAACCGTCCCAAAGAGGCGTTGAGTAGTATCCAAAAGGCACTAGAGTACCCCTTACCAGAGACTCTCAAAGAACGACTACTGATCAATCAAGGCTTAGCTCTCTACAAAGTAGGCAGATACCAAGAAGCGATTGAGCTATACCAAAGCATAGAGTCACAATCCAATCAGTGGGATATCAAAAATAACCTTGTACTCTTCTACAAAGAAAAAGGAGAGTTTAGCCAAGCTCTGACTCTACTCTATGAGCTATTATCAGAAGTAGGCAGTAGTGACCTCAACCAACGCTCCAAAATTTATGGAAATCTAGCCAACACCTATGGGGTACTCGGTCGCAGAGATAAACAAAGAGAGTATCTCCTCTGCTCTCTCAAAAGCTCCAAAATCGCTAGAGATCAGAACTATGCGACAATCATCAGCAACTACTTCAATCTCGCCAACTTCTACACCAAAGAGGCGAATTTCCCCAAAGCTAACTTTTGGTTAGGTATTTTCAAGGCTAAGGCAATAGAGTTTTATCTGGAGAGCGACTACTTCTATCACTATGCGATGCTTAAAATCAAGCTCTTTATCAAACAAGAGGATTACCAAAGTGCTAGGGCGATACTCGATAAGGTCGTGGCTGACTTCGATAGTCACAGTGCAGGAGCAGAATATCTCTCATTTTTGGGACTTTTTGGCATGACACTTCTCGCACAAGAGCAACCCGATAAAGCACTTGAAACTTTTCAGCGTTCTTTGCATTTGGCTACACAATCCAACCACCATGAGTTTATACAGACATCATTGGGGTACTTGGGAATATGCCACTACCTACTAGACAATGCACCCAAAGCCCAAGAGTATATTGAAGCTTTTTTTGAGAAAGAGAACTTTTTGCGAGGGCATATTGATAGCAGACTAAACCAATTCTATTTCTCCATTGACAGGGAGAATATCTATAATACAATCATTGAATTGTTGTTGCATCACAATGAATCCTTACTGCTTTTTGATACACTCCAAAGAGTAAAATCCAATGCTCTTAACTTCAACCAAACTAGACAGGTAGGCTACTCCGCACTCCAAGAACTGATGGGTAGCAGAAGCGTGATAGTCGACTACTACATCAAAGGCGAAAAAGCATTTGCACTCGTGATACTCAAGGGTATGGAGAAGCCTCTAATCGTGAGATTGGATATCCACGAAGATGAACTCATAGCGATTGCCAAGAGATATTCCCATATCTTGCCACATGCAGGGTTTATGCTTCATCAAAATCCCTTTTTGTTTTTGGGTGTCCTTTCCTCGAAGCTACTGACTCCACTCGCACCCTATATCGAGGGGAGAGAGCAGATCATCATCTCACGAAACTCCCATCTCAACTCCCTACCGATGCAGATATTCCCCTATGGGGATGGACTCTTGTTCGAAAAGATAGCGGTATCTTATGCACTTAATACTGCCCATATCTATCATGAGTTGAGGACTCCTCACCACGCAACCCTCATCTCAAACACACACAGTGATGACAGTATCAAAGCCAAAGCCTATTTTGACAAAGAGATCAAAGCCATTATCCCCTACCTCTCCCGATATGAGCTAAGTCAATCTATAGAGGATGACGATAGTAAATCCTCACTCTTTGGGTCTCGAAGCGATATACTCCACATCATCAATCACGGTGCATTTCACTCACGAAATATTCTAAACCAAAGCGGTATCTATCTCAAAGAGAATGCACAAGATATTTTCATTACTTTGGATGAGCTTTTTTTGTATCGGATTGAGAGTAGATTTGTCTTTATGAGTGGGTGCAGTACGGGTGAAGTCCACACACTCGGAGGAGAAGAGCCATTGGGTATCATCAGCTATCTACACTCTTGTGGTGTACACTCTGCCATACTCAGCTCATGGGAGATACTAGCCCAAAGCGACACTACCGTGGCTGTGATTCGTGATTTTTATCGCTATTGGTTAGAGGTGGGATACTCCAAAAGCGTCGCTTTGCAAAGAGCGATGATAGACAATAAGACGGTTAATCCTTATGAGTATGGTGGGTATGTTTTGTATGGAGCAAATTAATTCTTTATTAAAATTTTGTACCATTAATTACATTTTTGCTATAATGTTTTCTAATATTAAGTTTTTAAACTAATTAAGAGATAATGGAAACATATTGAAAAAATTACAAACAACAGAAGCCTATAAATATTACTGGAAATTTACCACAGAAAGGCAAAATATTTTTTTCAATAGAATTGAAAATTCAAATGAACTATTTTATACATTTGATCCCATTTTGCAACAGTATAAATTTACAAATGCCTATAGGGCTTCAGACAGAGTGTCTCAATTTCTCATTAAAGAAATTATTTATAAAGATGGTAATTATAGTGAAAATGACATTTTATTTCGAATATTATTGTTTAAACTATTTAACAAAATAGAAACATGGCAATATTTAGAATTTAAATTGCAAGATATATAATGCCCCCACAAACCCCCACCACCAAAAAACAAATTCTTATTCCCATATAGCAATAAAATGCTAAAATATTAAATAAGAAAGCAAGGAGTCTAAGATGAGTAAAAACACAAATGGAAACAGAAAAAGAAAAACATA
>DZCE01000204.1 GCA_022736375.1 Arcobacter nitrofigilis
TTCTATTTCTCTCTAAGGTATAGTTGGATAGGGAGATGCTATTAAAGTAGTTCTTAAAGGCTCTCAGAGACTCTTAGGAACTTTTAGCGCTACTCTACCCTTTCTCTGCTAATGTGAAGAATTAAAATGAAATCGTGGCAAACAATCCGATCAGTTATCAAAAATGGTAACGATCAAGGAAGTGTATTCAAGTTTATGTCTGCCCTAGTCAGCCGAATCTCGTCGAGTACGCTTGACGACATTTCATGGGAGGACCCGCTAATGGCGGGGAATAAAAATCTTGTTAGAAGAGTTAGATATTTCAATATCGGTAATTGGTGGGAAGAATCTTGCGATTTTTGTAAAAAGTGTGGCGTAGATAAATTATTTGCGTATTCACACATCCTTCTCCCTTCACTGGATGAGGGGTATATCACCTATTATTCATCAGTGAATAAGCTTTTGAAGAACAATTCAGACGGAAAAGGGATTCGGACAAAGACCACTCTCGGGAGGTTCCTTAAAAAATTTTCCACCCTGACTGATAATGAGATCAGGATACTAGCTGAAGCGTATAATGCGAAATTCAAACAGGAATTCCTATTCTTTATTCCAAACACCAACCCGAATGGCTGGGAAGATGTGTATGAGAATGCTTGGGGGTTTAGTTCTTGTATGATGTACAGTGCACCTAAGAAGAAATATCTGGATAACCGCTGTCATGGAGAACACCACCCTGCAAGGGCTTATGCCCACCCGGAGAATGACCTTGCATTGGCATACATAGCTAACAAGGAATGGTTTGCGGGTAATAACGAAGGATTGAAGGTGTACGCTAGGACAATTGTAAATACTCGAAACAAAACTTACTTGAAAATTTATGGGGACAGCTCAACAAATTCACTATTGGAATTAGCGGGTTATACAAAAAATAGTTCAACCACTGACGGACAGAAACTAACCCGTTTGATGTTGAACGATGAGGAAATTATCTGTCCTCAGATTGATGGACATCAAGATCAGATAAAGGATTTTGGAAATCATCTAATGATTGTTCACTGTGGAGTAGATACCTCTAATAGTGGAATCATTAGAATCGGTTGGACGTGTCCTCATTGCGGACATCGATATTCAAGCGAAGAAAATATATTCGAGGTATTGAATAGCAATAATGTAAGGTGTTATAACTGTATAAAAGACACACATGTGTGGGGATATTCAGAATATGGAAAAAGCTGGATTGAAATAGACTCTGCCATTTTAATTGATAATGGGTACTACACTAAGTTAGAAGCAAAGAAGTTTGGCTATCACTATTCTCATGAATACAATGAATGGATTTACGAGAGCGGTGTAGCTTTCACAAGTAGAGGAGTTATGCGTTTATCTGATCCAAATCTTGTAAAATTAGCCCTGCCATGCCCTGAAGAATGCGATTATGCACATATTGATGATACCACCTCTGTTTGGAATAGTGATGGAATAGAATACATTGTGCATAAGGATATGAACTTGTCTAACCACAATTTATTTGACACAAATCCATTTAATGGAGAAAGTGAAAATAAGAAAGCTTCTTGATATTTTATCTTGTGCTATGGTATTGTCTACAGCAGAAAATG
>DZCE01000205.1 GCA_022736375.1 Arcobacter nitrofigilis
TAATTTTAGGTGCAACAGTGGTATATCACATTGATAAAAACCAATGCTCCAACTACGATTATCCAAAATTTAACGTATTTTAAATCCTCTTTCTCCGGCAAATTACCGGAGAGGAGAAGAATGACGATTTCAGCGAAATTCATGATCTAAGATTTTATGATCTATTGAGTATCATAATGGATACACTCATAAACAACAACATCATTACAATAAGTACAATAGTCCCTTTTGTACCGTATCTTTTCCTATCAAAAAGAATATTAATGATTTCAGCAAGGAATTCTAAAATCATCTAAAAATACCAAATAATCATATCAGCATAACTCTTTTTGACAAACTTAAACGCTACCATCTCCACCCAGAATTACCATTGAATGGGTGTCTTTGTGAATATTGTCCCCAAACGGTATAACGTATTCCCCACATCGCACTTGCTCTAACACCAGCCCAAACGAGAGGCATCCAAATAATTTCCCCCTCAGTAGCTTTCATCTCCGCACCACCCAGTGCTACTGCCTGCGCCGTCGAACCCTCACCAAACAGTGCCGCGTGTTCTGTCGCGTTTAACCCCGTAAAACTTGGCTCATTTGCCGTTGGCGAAGCAAACGCCATAGAACACACAACCGCTGAAGCAGCTAATGCTGTAAAACCTTTTTTCATAGTAAACTCCGAGAATAATATCACAAATACTTAAAAATATTTGTGTAGGTGATAGTATCTCTCTCTCTCTCTCTTGGATTTTTATGAAATTTTATTATTTAGAATTATTAATTGCAAATGTTGTTACATTTTTTCACATATTTATTGTTTTTCTCTGTCTAACGAAAGATATGAAAGTTATATCCTATACTTCCAAAAACTCCATCACTTTTAACACGTGACGATTGAGCATTAATGTAATCCACTTGGAAAAACCATTGTTTATATTCGTATCCCGCCCCTAATTTCCACAAATCCCCGAATGAACCACTAGATGAATCAGGTACTGTCGATACAATACTATGCTCTACGTCACCAACATATACTGAGAAATATGGAGAATTTGGTGCATCCTCTAAATAATAAGATAAACCAACACCGATACTGTTTTGTTCTAAATCTTTTGTGACCGCTTGAATAGAACCCTCAACAAAAGCAACTAAATTTGGTGTAAAGCCATATCCAAATTTAAGCGCCCAAGAAGTGTCTACAGCACCAACAGATTTTTTACCATCCAAACTCGAAGACACGCCACCAATACCTAACCCGATAGCTGTCATGGCACCTTCTCTACTATTATCGGCAGCAAGCATACTTACAAGAATTATTGATAATACTATTTTTTTCATCATTGTCCATTATAAAATTATAAAAAAGTAAATTAACGAAAGATATGAAAGGTATAGCCGATACTTCCAAAAACTCCATCACTTTTAACACGTGAGGATTCAGCATTAATATAATCCACTTGGAAAAACCATTGTTTATATTCATATCCCGCTCCTAATTTCCATAAGTTGCCAAATGACCCAAAAGATGATTCTTGCATACTTGTACTCTCTATTCCATGGCTTACATCACCAATATATGCTGAAATATAGGGTGAAGAA
>DZCE01000206.1 GCA_022736375.1 Arcobacter nitrofigilis
TACCACAACTTTTGAATGTCTTAAAAGGGGAGATGAGTTTTGTTGGTCCAAGACCACTTTTGGTAGAATACCTTTCTCTTTATAATGGGGAACAAAAAAAAAGACATAATGTAAAGCCAGGGATTACAGGTTGGGCTCAAGTCAATGGACGAAATGCTATTTCGTGGGAGCAAAAATTTGAGTATGATGTATGGTATGTAGAAAATCAATCATTTTCGTTGGATATGAAGATACTTTGGCTTACATTGTTAAAAGTGCTAAAAAGAAGTGATATTAGTTCAAATAGTCACATTAGTATGGAAAAATTTAAAGGGAATAAATAATATGAAAAATATATATGGAATATATGGAGCAAGTGGATTTGGAAAAGAAATTTTGCCATTAGTCAAAGAACAGTTCGGTAGTGAATCTAGAATTGTTTTTGTAGATGACGGAAACGTTCCAAATGAACTTTTGGGATATGATATTTTCAATTTTGAGCAGTTCATAAATCTTGAAGGTCAAAAAGCTGTAACTATAGCTATTGCAAATAGTAAGATTAGGGAAAAGCTTGCTTTGAAGTGTCTTGAAAACGGTGTTGAAATTTTTGATGTAAAAGCTTCAAATGTAGTTATCCTAGAAAATGTTCATATAGGTGAAGGTTCTATCTTGTGCCCTTTTGTTACATTAACTTCTGAAATAACTATAGGAAAAAGTTTTCAAGCAAATATTTATAGTTATGTTGCTCATGATTGTGTGATTGGTGATTATGTAACTTTTGGACCAGCTGTAAGGTGTAATGGAAATATTCATATTGACGACCATGTATATATTGGTACGGGGGTAATTATACATCAAGGTAAACCTAATAAGCCTTTAAAAATAGGTAAAGGTGCTGTAATAGCTGCTGGTTCAGTAGTGACAAAAAGTGTGCCTGCAGGAATGACTGTATTTGGTAATCCAGCTATAGAATTTACAAAAGAAAATATAAAGAGGAGAATGTGATGTCTTACTCTTTAATTTTTAATCAAGTACCTATAGAAGAAATAGAAGAGGGGATGGAAGTAAGTTATAGTCAAACTATAACAGATGCAGATGTGAAAGTATTTGCAGGAATCTCTGGAGATAGAAACCCAGTGCATATGGATGACGAGTATGCCCAAAATTCAAGATTTAAAAAACGAATAGCTCATGGGATGATGTCAGCTTCCTATTTTTCAGCACTATTTGGTACAAAAATACCTGGTGAGGGATGTGTATATGTAGCTCAAAGTTTACAGTTTAAAAGACCAGTATATATTGGAGATACAGTTGTAGCAACTGTAATAGTTACAAAAGTAGATTTAGAAAAAAGAAGAGTATTTTTTAGAACTACTTGTAAAGTAAACAGTAAAATCGTGATAGATGGGGAAGCGGAGCTTTATGTTCCAAAAGATAAATAAGAGTTTAGGATATGAGATAGATGAATAAAAGAATTTTTTTAAGTGCACCACATATGGGTGGCAATGAATTAAAGTATATAGAAAAAGTATTTGAAAGTAACTACATAGCACCGCTTGGAGAGTATGTCAATAAATTTGAAGAGAGTATCAAAGAGTATA
>DZCE01000078.1:0-4135 GCA_022736375.1 Arcobacter nitrofigilis
GATGCAGACGATATTCATGCTTCTGTATTAGCAAATCTCATGTGAGTTGCACCTGGAATATCTGAGTTGAGTTGTATTCATGTAACCGAAGTGATAGGAGTATTGTTGTTGATCATAAAAGTACCTATTGGGGCTCCTATGGCAAAATAGGTGAAATGGTTAGACTCGAATATTACATACGGCTCTCCATTGATTTCTTGCACAGATAGTATAGTCAAAACAATCCATGTCTGTCCATCTTCTGAATATTTTATTTCTATAGTATCACCTATTGTTTTTCCTGGGACAGGAATTCTAAATGTAGCATATACAGCTTCTCACGATATGTTTTCAAAATGAACATGTTCATCTGCTCAAACATCTACTACAGCAAGAAGCGCTTTGTCAGAAAATATTACTTCCTCTGAAATCTCCTCAGCAGCAACAAATTCCGGTGCAGAAATTTCCTCAGTAAATATCTGTTCATTAGTATCTTTGATAATAGTTCACTTTGGTAATTGTACCTCTGCTATTTCTCAGCTCAAGGTATTCACGGATTGAAGCACTATCGGTATCATCAATTCACCTCGAATCTCGCTCATATCTAGATCCTCTGATCAGATCAAAGCCTCTTTGGACATTTTCACTAGTCCTTTGGTGGTAAGTCTATATCCTTTATTTCTAAGTGTAGTTTCCAATTCTTGCTTCCTGCATTCCATATCTTTTTTGTCACAAGAAGATAACCATAATTCTGCTATCTGACTAATCTGTTCAAACTGATATTCTACATAGCTAGCATTCAACACTTTTCTTGTGTTTGGTCCAAGATATCCTCTTAAATTTTTGGAATTTTGCTCAGTCAAAATATCGTTTGCTAATTGATACTGATACACGGATTCTATCACGGTATCTGAATATACACCATCCAACTCTCCTGCATACATTTTTAGCCGAGTAAGTACCTTTTGAAGTTCAATAATCTTCTCGCTATACTCTCCTCTCACATACGCTTTACCAAAATATCAAGTAACAATTTCTTGTGAAATAAACTCCTCCATCACAGGAATCTCTTCAAGAGTTCATGTAGATTTAGAATCCTCTCTTCAACTTCATATCATAATATTTTCTTCTGACACTATTCCACTACCGACTTCTTCGACTATGATTTCTCCTGTCATTGTTTCTATTGCTCACCTCAACACTTCGATATTTCATAAAGAAAGTATTTGTTTTCACGTTAACGTTTCTCAGGTAATCATAGCAACTTCATGTATTTCAGCAAATACCTGTGCGAGCGTATCATAATGAGTAAACCCATCCTTGATACCCAAAGGTGAATATCCTTGTCCAACATATCGATGTACATCAGTTTCATCGTTGTAGTATATCAAATAATCTGAAAATTTTTGTGGTGATGTTGTTCTTGTTCCACGCAAAGGATCGAGCACATACCATTGTCCGTTATCTGTATATACCAAGACAATTCTATGATATACCTTTTCTCATTTGCTTATAAATGAAATGTAAATATCATAGAGTTTATCATGCAAAGAAAATAGATTACCACTAAACATATTTTGCATATCATCAGATGATACTTCAATTATTTTTTGATCAACAATTCCTTGTTGAACTAACTGTTCAGCATCACCTTGTAATATATAATCACTTGTTTCTCTCCATGTCCATATACCCGCTTTGAGTATACTTGTAATATTTTCGTAAGCAATACGTGAACAATAATTTGCTCATAACTCTCATCATGTAGTCAAGACAGATTCCAATACATCTCACACAATATATCATGATGTATTGAGTAATATTTGTTGTGTTGGATATATAACTGATAATTCTTGAGAAAGCAATGAAACACCATGCAAATCTGTAGGAATAATATTTCATGACTCTGTAACTATCGAACCTATAACATCGCCAGATATATTATATAACGCTTCTCCACTTACATTACTTACTATTCATAAAAGATATGCTTCACCACCCAAGATCAAATCTGTTCATGATATATTTTCTCCTGTAACTAGTTCTCCTGTCACAATACTTCACTCATTATTTCATTGTTCCTCGTTACTTACTTCTGATAGCATTTCTCACGTTAATTCTTCTGTTTGATCCGGTAGTATTTGTGGTTCATTTTCTATAATCACACCAATAGCATCCCCAACCAGAATCACATCATCTGCCTTGTTAAATGAGACAAAATTATATAAAAAAAGCACGATAATAAAGAGTATAACATGTATGTATGTGGATATTGTATGTCTTCTTTTGTGTGTATGATACACTATTTTCTTGTGTGTATGATGGAGATGTTTTTTGATTATACAAAACACATGCTGAATAGTATTCAGAAGAGTATTTGATTTCTTTTTTCTCTTGTATCATCTCAACATATAAATTGCTGTACCTATAAATTAAATTGCTCTCTATATACTATTATATATACGAGTAGCTTTGAGGACAAAAAATAGCTATACTTATCACAAGTATGGCTTGCTTTTTTTTTAAAATATGTTTTAATATACATTTCAAAAAGAAATACCAAATTAAGTCTGGAAATTTTTAAAAAAAACGATACATTGATGATGGTCAATTATTTATTTGCAAATCTATGTTTTTTCTGATGACAAATAAAAACATACTCGTGTATAGTATTTTATGATACATATGAACATTATTCTCATTTCTATGATGAGGCATTTTGGCTGATACTACCGTATATACAACACTAGGCATTTTACCACCACCATATGAAATAGTGTATGAACCAGCACATATTACAGGAACTTTGACTAGTGGATTTATTTATGTTTCTCTCACAGGAAACGGAATCAAAGTAAATAGCAGTTGAATTTGGAATAATTGAACCTATAATTTTCCATTTTACCGAGGCACATGACCATTTACCACGGGTGCATGATATTCTAGTGGGAATCTTCGATCTCCTCTCATAGTATCACAAACTATTGATTGGATTGATAATATTCCACCAACATTTGTTGGAATTACTGAATGAGTAACGTATAATTTTGCTATAACTATAACCTTTTCTGATAATCTCTCTGGAGTCACAGCCACACTCAATGGTCTACCATTTACCTATTGAACTACGATATCCACCAATGGAACCTATCAACTTATCGTCACAGATGTTGTGGGAAATATGACATGAGCAACATTTATTATATATTTGGAAGGTACTCCTTCATGAGGCGGTTGATGAAATACTCTATGACCACAAAAAGATCTTTGTACTCTTCCGAGTTCAATCTCCTGTGCTAATCAAGAAGGAAAAGACTATTCATCTTCATATTATGACGGAAGCTGTTGTCTCAATCTTAGTGAAAATTGAAGTGCACTATGAACGCGAATACTTACCAAATCATTTTGCGAAAACAGAAGTTGTTATAGTTATTATTACAATAATATTTGTGGCCCCTGTACCCCTTCCCATCAAGATACAGTACTTCCTTATTCACGACCAGCATTTCATTATATAACACCTAGTACTCCTATTGTCACTTCGTCTACATATCCCAAAGAATGGATAGATGCCTATCAGCGAGCATATAATCTAGGAATCGTTAGTATGCCAGACATTAACAAAGCAAATCTGGAATGAATGTTGTATAGAAAATTCGCTGCCAAAATGACTTCTGAATTTGCTATTAAGGTTATGTGACTCACGCCAGATGAAAGCAGAACATGTGAATTTAATGACATCAAAAATGAAATTCCTGAACTTCAATATTATATAAAATTATCATGTAAATTAGGAATCATGGGACTCGATTATTACGGAGATCCTGATACCATTTTCAATCCAAATTATATTGTCACTAGAGATCAATTTGTCACTATTCTTTCTAGGATTATTTTTAAGGATGAATATAATCTTGAATATGAAGAGCTATCATTTTTGGATAAAACAAAAAATTTTGCTATCCACACACTCAATAATATTACTAAAGCACTGAGATTAAACATTGAAATTAATACATCACTCGACCGATATACCAAACATCTCGAAATTATCAAAAAACTTGGCATCATAACTAACTATACCATCAGCATTCAAGAATTTAAAATTTTTGTACTTCTTATTATGTATAGATTAGATCAATTGGGAATAGAAAAC
>DZCE01000078.1:4235-7151 GCA_022736375.1 Arcobacter nitrofigilis
TTATTGATTTACTTTGATGGTAATTGTTCCATCTATAGTTGGTTGATCTTCGTAGGCAACTGCAGATCTGACCAAGTATGTTCATGGTGCCGAATAGATATGCATAGTAGTAGCACATTCTTGTCTCGTATTACATGTCATTGTTTTTCCATCTCCAAAATCTCGGCGTATTTCTTTTGGCAAACCATTGAAGTCAATAGAATAAGAAACCCTATCACCTACATTTGCGACTTGTGCAGAATGATGATCAATAGATATATTTAGCTTTTCAACTGATCTTTTTACCGTGATATCAGTTTCTGGAGAGACACTCACCTCACGACCTTTTTTGGTTTTGATAGTAACCACAGGATGATATGTTCCATTTTCATTGCTTGTATCATATCTGTAGGTATGTTTAATAATAGATTCAGAAAAATTCTTTTGCACAGGAGATCCGTCTCCAAAATCCCAAGTAAATGATACTATTTCGTCATTCGTATCATTGAGAATACTTGTGGAAACATCAAACGTTACCAGAAATGGATCAGTTCATACGCTATCTGGTTTTAGTATAAGTTTTCCAATAATATCTTGTCTATTTATCTTTATAGGAATAACGATCGCTGTCTTAGCACCGCTTGGAATATCTTCTATAGTAAGAATTGCTTCATGTTCCTGACTATCTCCTATAGTAAATTCGAAAGTATTTCCATCTGTTGATAATATAGATTTCCCATCCAATAATATTTTTTTTGTAACAGAGCTTGGATTTGGGATTATTTGATTAACTTGCAATTTTAGTACACTAGGTATCTCGGTCAATATCAATTCTCCATTGACCAATGAAATTATCCCTGTATTGGTTACTTTTTTGAACTGTGGAGAATTTGGTGACTTAAAATACGTATCATAATTTACCTGAAAATTACTCACTCCTACTTGTATATCATCACTCTCACATTGTCATTGTTTTTCATTTTCTGTCAAAAAAGTATTTTGTATAGCATAATTTCAGGCATTTTGAAATAGATAATGTACAGTTCCATTTTTACTCTTTATGGTATCAATAATTTTATCTTTATTATTTCTATCTATAATATCAAATTGATAATCAGAAATATGTATGGTCTTATCAAGAAAGTTGGCTGATATAGTATAACTTTTGGTATCAGCCTGTTTCACAGCTATTTCACATACAGGCACATCTGAAGGTTCTACTCTCAAAGGGAACGTATAAATATAATTATTTATATCAGGGAATCTAATATATACGTTGTATAATTTAGCTTCATTGTATACAAATGTTGTAGAAATAGTATTTTGCTTGTCGGCTTCTCCATCACCATTAAAATCTCGAATAATTTTATACTCATTTATCCCAAGATCTCTAAATACCGCACTGGCATCAAACATACCTTTTGCAGGCGTTTTTCCAAGAATCATTTCTGTCTTTGCATCATTAAATGTAAGTTCTCATTTGGTTGGATTGATCGTAATCTCAGATTCAAAAAGAATAGATCCAGCAGGAAATGTCTTTTGTAATTTTTCTGAGGTAGGAATATTGATATATGTCGTTTCCAAATTAAGTAAATATTCACCTTTTTTGAAATATATACATGATCCATCAAATTCAGATGTTGTCATATTTATCTTGAGTTTTTGACCATTTCAACAATCCAAAACAATGTCTGTAAAATTTACTTGTCCAAGTTGTGGAAGTATTTGCGAATTAAAATAATTGTTATTGAGTGTATATCGCATAGTTGCTGGAGCAATCAATTTGAGTGTTTGATCACTACGCGTGTATACTGGTTTATCCTTGAGTTGTATATATGGCATAATCAACTTATCACTATCTAGAATATTTTCTACAGAAAGATTTTTGATCATAGTAATCACTTGTGATCATAATGCTATTGCTGCTATAAATATCAAAAATCAAAAAATTGATCAAAGAACATACCCTATCTTTGATTTGTTTTTTACAGTAATCATCCTATAGAGATTTACTATAAGTAGTCCAATACCTAGGAATGTCAAAAGTCCAAAGAAAATCACTGAGAATGTTTGTAATAATATCTTGGTTGTATTTGGATCTAATCCAACACTAGATAATTGGCTTGGATTATTGATCAGATTGTAAAAAACAAGAGATAATCACCCTATTACAAACATAAAGATGACTCAACATCCAATCAATACTCCTTTAATAGAAATTTTGGATACTGGTTTTGTAATATTTGCTGTTTGCTGAGGACGATTTGGTTGTTGTTGGATTGGAGTTTGTTGTACAGATGTCCCTGGAATAGAAGAAAAATTTTGTACAACTGCTGGTGATGGAACAGGTATCTGTTGTGGTGATGTTGGGATTGGTTGTGATGGTGGTACTGTTCCATTTACATTAACAGGACCATTTACCTGTGGAATTTGATCAACCATAATAAAAATACTAATAGAGTAAAAAACATGTCTAGCACCATATATCGTATATGATGCAGTTTATATATAAAAAATAGATACGTTTTTTCTGTTGAGTTTCAATGGTTTTGATTATATCTCATGCTCTATAACTTTTTTTTAAAAAAGCAAGTCAAATAAACTATATATATAACTATATTTCGCATTTTTTCTCTCACGCGGATATAATAGTATATAAGTATTTTAAGTTATTCACAAAAATAATTATGGAAAACAGCAACAACTCTGTATTCTCAAAACTCATGAGCATCGTCTTCATCACTATGGGGATTTTCTTTGGTATCTACGCATTTTTTGTGTCAGCCGAAGGACGACAGGTTTGAGGAACACTTCCTTGGAACAATATGACCCAATATTTGAATGATGATTTCCGAAATGCTCATCCTAGTAATTATGATATTATTACCGCTCTCTATGGAACAGGAGATGGGGGAAGTATCTATACACAGAACTGGA
>DZCE01000079.1 GCA_022736375.1 Arcobacter nitrofigilis
TGTTATATCACTATTTCCACTTGCATTAAGAACAGCTTCTAAATCATTTACATCTACTAAAGTTATATCATTACCACTTGCATTTACTGTTGATTGGAAGTCATTATTTGGATTATTTAAAGTGATATCATTTGTTCCTGCATCAAGTGTTGCTATACCACCTGATACTATTGTAGTTCCACTAGATTGAGTTATATCCCCACCTATGCTTGTTATGGAAGTGGTTCCTGTGGTGTTTAGATTTCCTATTACAACACCACCTGTATTATCATTAATACTTGTGTCTCCACCAATACTGATACTTCCAGAAGTTCCTTGAGAGAACTCATCATTTATGGTAAAGTTTCCTGTGGTTGTTGTGGTTCCAGCTGTTTGTGCAAAAGTATCAAGAGTTATATTTCCTGCAGTTAGTGTTCCCCCATTTTGAGTGAAAGTATCCAAGGTCATATCATTTGAAATATTTAAAGTTCCATCTGCCATAGTTAAGCTTCCAAGAGTGCCTAAACTATCGATATTAACTGCACCGCTTGCATCAGCTAGACCAGTAGCCCCACTTGTATCGAAAGTTACAACTGTTCCTGTCGGTATCACTACATTTGCAACATTTGAAAGATCAGGGACTGCTCCTCCAGCCCAGTTTGCAGGATCAAACCAATCTCCTGTAGCTCCACCTATCCAAGTAACTGAATCCAATCTAGTAATATCAGCTGTAGTTGTTGTAGATGTCGCACTTACTAAATTATAGTTAGTAGCATCTGCTCCACTTAATGCGATACTAGAAATTGCGACACTCTTTCCTGTCCCTACATTTTTATCTGCAAATGCTGCGCTTTCAGTGATAGAGACATCATCTCCTATAATAAAATCATTCGTGCTATCTGTTACTGATGCACTTGTAGTTCCATCATAAGTTTTATCGACACCCGTATATGAAACCGTTACATCTTTTTGTGTGATTACTCCATCACTTCCACTAAAGCTATTTCCACCTGAAAGATAATAGTTTGTTGCGTCTGTTCCACTTAGGGTTACATTGTTAATAGTATAATCTAGGCTTGTTCCTGCATTTTTACTTGAAAATGATCCAACACCATCAACCGTAACAACATCATTGGTTTCTAGTGTAGTTAAAGATAAGCTTACCCCAGACATATCTGTAGTACCATCGTAAACCTTACTCACTCCACCCGTAGTTGAAGCAGTGATAGATTTTTGGTTTACTTGGTGTGCTCCAACGATAGTAACAGTATCACTAAAATTTACACTATTTTCAGTTACTAAACCATCAACATCTAACTGATAATTTCCTACTTCAAGTTTTCCAGCCGTTGAAGTTGTAGCACTTTGTGGGGATACCGTAAATGTTGCACTACCTCCTGCACCATCAGTTATACTTACAAGGTTATTAGCATCGATTGATGTGGAACCTGTTCCGCCATCTAATATTACTACAGACGAACCATCATAATACTCAACGCTAGTTAAAGCATATTGTGTATTCGTCCCATAAGTATCACTTACATTTGTAACTCTTACTAAAAGTTGATCAGATGGGACTATGGTAAAATCGCCATTAACATAAGTGAAATCGTAGTTATCTGCAGTTAATCCACTTGCTTCAAGAACATCATTATAAATACCAGCCGCCGTATCAGTTCCAGAGTTTACTCTATTAATAGCTAAAGCTCCTCCAAGAACAGCTGTAGTTTCACCACCTACAAATCCATTATACGATGCTCCATTGAATGTACCCGTATTATCTCCTTGTGTAACAAATTTTGCATCATCGTTTGCTGTTACTGTTAAAGTGGCTTTATCTACCGTTAATGTACCGTCATCTTGTTGCATTACATTGTATCCTAAGCCTGTAAGTGCTGAAGCATCCGCATCAATAGTATAACTTCCGGCATTTGTATATCCAGAAGCCGATGTGACTCCACCTGTAAGAGTATATGCGATTAAAGAGTCATCACCATTAACAATTCCTGTTTCTATGCCATCATAAATTGAATTGTTATCTCCATAGGTGATAGTTTTATTGTTTGCGGTTACGGTTGCGGTTGGTTGTTCTCTATAGATAGCGTAAGTAGTCCCTGTAACACCTATTGCTGTTGCGAAGTTTGTGGTTGATTCATCTGAGTTATATCTAAAATTACCAGCATTCACAACCGAAGACAACCCAGTACTTCCGCTTATGCTTCCCGTATAGAGCCCAACATAACTATTGGTTGAAGTAATAGTCGGTGTTCCAGTTATGGTGATATCTCCACCCGTGCTAGTTCCTGTATTTTCATCTGCACCAGCACTCAATGTAACCATTCCAGTTGAGCTAATACCAGTGATGCCTCCTATGGTTGAGCCTAGATTAAATCCATCTGTGTCATAAAATAAAATAGAGTCAACACCACTAGCTGCAATGTTATCTACATCATTATTTGTGTTATTCAGTGTAATGGCACCATCACTGAGTAATAAATTTGAAGCTAATAAATATCCACTTGCTCCATCTGATATCCCTCCTGAACCATCTAAAGTAATTGTACTATTTGCACCTGTTGATTCTAATTTTTGGTTAATAGCAATATTTCCACCATAAAGTGTAATATCTCCAGCAATTGAAATGGCAGAATTGATTGCAATAGCTGCAGTGTTTGTTGATTTCCCAATCGTTAATCCACCCAAAGTAGAACCAAAAGTAAATCCAGCAGTGCTTGTGTCAAAAGTATTTGTAAAGCTATTAGAAGTTGGTGCTATCACTAATTGTCCTGCTCCATGATATCCTGATGTAGCCTCTGATGGCGCATTATTTGCAATTTTCAGCGTACCTTCATTAATATTTGTTGCCCCAGTATAGGTGTTGTTAGCGGTAAAAACAAGAGTTCCATTTCCTACTTTTGTGATGTTTTGAGCTGTAGGATTAGCTTGTGAAGATATGGAAAATTCATTTGAAAGATCAAAGGTATATGATGAACCCATACTTGGTGCTCGATATTTAAAATCTATAGATCCACCCTCTGTATTATTTCCATAGTAGATGATGATAGGATAAACTTCACCAGCATTTACAGTATATGTACCTGTATTAGTCTCTCGACTTACCCCTGAATTGTTAATGAGCAATCTACTTGTGGTATAACCATTTATACCATCATTTCGTTGCAATAGATTAAGTAAGTCTTGACCATTTGTACCTAAATAAACAAGTGATGCGTCATCAGAGCTAGCATAAAAAGTATATTGCCCTGACTCTTTAGGTGTAAAGTACCCTAGCCAACGAGCACTAACATATTGGGTAGATGTGCCATAATCAATCTCACTCGTCAAAGATAGCGATGCTTGGGTACCAAAATCTCTATCAAGATCATCCGCGTAATAGCCACTATAAATCTCTTGAACTAATTTCATAGAATCTCTTATTTTTCCATTGATTGTAAGTGTTGCTCCGTTGGCTACAGAAAATGTGGAGGTATCATAATCTAATATAACGTCACCTGCTAATGATGAATTTCCCGTAGTTGTGGCTAGTGTTCCGCCGTTTAATATGATAGTCTCTTCCCCGACTGCTACACTTCTCAAATCAAGAGTTGCACCGCTATTTACAAATGTTCCACCACCATAAGTTTCAAGTGCAGCCCCTAAGCCTGTATTGTTTGTAATAGCAAGGGTACCTGCATCAACAACTGTAGCACCTAGGTAGGTATTTGCGCCAGAAAGGGTTAATGTCCCAGAGCCTAATTTGTTAAATGAACCATTACCGCTTATTATACCAGCGAAAGTGGAGTCTCCTGCTTGATCAATACTCAAATAGCCTATAGTGCCTCCTACATTGATTGTGGCGCTACCACTTACACCATTTGCCGCTTGGAGTGTTAGAGTTCTATTACTCGTCCAAGAGACATTACTATTAAGATAGATATTTCCCTCACTTCCACTTTCACCACTACTAGTATCTGGAGTATTGGCACCATCTGTAGAAATAGTAACATCTCCATTTTCAAGAGCGGTTTGAATTGAACTAGCTAAAGTAGAACCAATAGTGATATTAACAGGGTCGATGAGCCATTCCTCAGCTTTTATATCTACCCCTAAGAAGTTAAAATCTTTCCCGCTAGTTTCAACAAAGCCATCAAGTGCTTCTATAGTTCCACCGATTTGTGCTTCACCCCCGTGAGCAAAAAGCTCTACTTTTCCAGTCAATCCATCTAAAGAGTTGGCTTCTATGATACCTGTATTATTTACTACCCCTTTTAGAAGTTCATTCACGGCATTGGTTGTAAGATAAATCTCTCCACCATCGGCGATTATATGTCCAGAGTTTTCTACGAGTGCATCAAGGACACCTTTATCTACTTTGAGATTTACTAAAGAGTTACCGTTTAGATTGAGTGAATATGAATCAGCCCCAACTAGATGAACTTTCCCTTTGATAGCTTCTATGGTTCCACTATTTCTTACCTCATTTGAAGCTAAAATAACTGAACCACTATCAGATATAGTGATAGTCCCCTCATTGATGACACTATTTGCTGTGGTATTTTTGAAGTTATAATTTCCATTTTGAAAATCTGTATCAGAGAGTTGTGCTGTAGTTGCTAGTAATCCAGCTGTATTGATACTCGCATTTTTCCAAAATAAAACACCATTACTATTTAAAAGCCAAACTTGACCATTTGCATTCAAAGCTCCATCTATAACAGACCTTTCATTACCAATTACTCTATTTAGTGTAATTGAAGAAGAATTAGGTTGATTGAAATTTACTGTCTCATTCCCCGCTATTGAAAAGTTTTGCCAGTTTATAGAGGCTTTTTGTGTGGATTGGTTGATATTGGTTACCGTTCCATTTTGTGATATATTTGCCGTACCACTTGTAACTGTTCCTCCACTTGGAGAAGCAAAAGAGATAGTAGCCCCGCCTAGAAGAGCAGAAACCACTAAGCTTATTTTTCCACCTTTTAAGATACGAAATCGTGAACTAAAGTCGGTAAGTCGTTTCATGATTTTTCCTTGCAAATTATTTTCATCAATTCTAACAACTCAAAATCAATACAAAATCAATAGAAATATAAATTGTAAAACTTCTCATTGATTTTGTGTTGATTTTAAAAAGATATAATATTTTTTATGAATGAACTGAATATTTTAAAAGAACTTAGCGTACTGTATGTAGATGATGATAAACAAGCTTGTGAGAGTTTAAAACATATTTTGCAATACTACTTTAAAGAGGTGTTTATAGCGTACAATGGCGTAGAGGCTTTAGAAGTTTTTGAGAATAATGAATGCCATTTTTTGATTGTGGATTATGATATGCCATTGATGGATGGATATGAGTTTTTGTCAAAAGTTAGAGAAATAGATGAAGAGGTTTTTGCTATTATTATGAGTTCTTATGATGATAAAGTGAAGCTTAAGAATGCTATAAAATTAAACCTTTTAGAATATATGACCAAACCATATGAACTCAATGAGTTGCAAGGAGTTTTAAAAAACCTTGCTTTAAAAGTTGAGAAAAATGGTTTACTGAAAGTAGAGATTACGCCAGAGTGTTTCTATGATAAAACACTCAAACAAATAGTTACAAACGATTTAGGAGAACAACTCACCTCTTACGAGATAAAAGTTTTTGAATATCTTTTGAAAAATCAAGACAAAATCGTAAATTATGACCAACTTTTGGATATCTTGGATTCTACGAGCCAAAAATCTCTCATCTCTATAATTTATAAAATTAATAGTAAACTACCCTCTAAGTTGATTCAAAATATCAAAGATATAGGATACATCTTCAAATAATGGTAAATTTGAATAAAATAATAAAGACATTAGTACTTCTTCTTTTCTTTAATATAACTCTTTTTGGGTCAAATCTGATTATAGATGATGAAGAAAAATCATTTGAATACTTTGGAATGGAATTTTATGAAGATTCAAGTCACAATTTAGATTTGAATCAAATGAAAAATTTACAACAATGGCAAAAAATCAAAAACAACTTTTCATTAGGTTTTAAAGATTCTACTCTTTGGTTTCGTTTTTCTATCTCAAATAAAACAGATAGTATTCAAACTAGGATTCTTTATTTAAGTGAACCAAATATTGAAAAAATAGATATTTTTAGTGTCAATCAAAATAGAAGTGAGAATATTTTCTCAGGTGGTGTAAGTAGATACAATCAACAAGGAGTTGTTGACAAATCAAATCCAATAATCACAATAGAGATAGCTCCAAATGAAACAAAAACAATTTATATTAAAACATTTTCTAATTATCACAATGCAAATCACATAAGAGTATTTACAAATAAATCTTTCTATGAGTATAGCATAGTAAGATATAGCCTATTGTATCTTTATTTTGGTGCAATTGGTGCATTGTTGCTTTATAATCTTTTTTTATATCTTTCTCTCAAAGATAGTAACTATTTGCTCTATGTACTTTTTGTTTTTTTCTATGGTTTTAGTAATTATCAACTGCTTTGTTTATACCCTTTGGATACGGTTCCAACTCCTGCTATAGGGTATGCACAAGGGTCAGGTCATATTTTTTGGTTTGCTTTTCATACTCTATTTAGCAGACAAATTTTACAAATAAAAGATTATTATCCAAAAATAGACAAATTTATTTTATACAATGGTTACTTTTTATTAGCTCTTGCATTTTATGCACTTTATGATTGCTCTTTAGCTTTACATATAATGAATATTTGGATGTTATTTTTGCCTTTATTTATACTTGCTATAGCGATTGCTTTATATTTTAGAAAAAATAAATTGGCATCTTATTATATCGTTGCCCAAACATTATTTATTTCATCGAGCATAATCTTTGGGCTTCTTTTTGCAAGCGTTTTGGAGTACAATTATTTTACAAGATTTATCAATCTTGTGGGTTCGCTTAGTGAAATTATTCTCTTTTCTTTAGCACTTGCATATCGTACACAACTTATACAAAATGAAAATGAAAAAAATCGTGAGTTGATGAATGAATATTCAAAACTCTCATTTATCGGGCAAACGATGCTCAACATCTCCCATCAAAGTAAAACTCCTATAAATAGTATATTTAATAGTATAAACCATATAGAGGTTGCCAAAAATTTCAATGACCCAAATCTTGATGTAATAATAGATAAAAATATCACCAA
>DZCE01000207.1 GCA_022736375.1 Arcobacter nitrofigilis
GAGCACCTGAAAATAATTGGTAGATGCTATATACAAAAACTCCAAATGAGAGAGATAGTAAAATTTTCTTAGAGTTTAGTTTGGATTTATTATTATTTTTCATCTTGTTTTCCTGTAGTAAATTTTAAAAAATGAAACACTATCAAAAGTGCTAAACTTAGCTTGTAAAATAGTAGTCATCCCCATCTAAAGGACATCGTCTATAAAATCATTGAGTATTTTATACTTTCTACTATTCACTACAATGAGTAAAAATCCCACCATGATTATCAATGTGAAGATAAACCCATAAAGTTGGAAGATACTATCGCCGGTAACTTCTTCATACCCTATCACAAATTCAATATATGACATAAACATGCTCCTCCAGATTTTCTTTATACTTCCCGTTATCATATCAAGAATAACAATAACTTCCAAGTGATTTTTTCATCATTTTTCAACACTTTTTTTTTCTTGATTTTTTTGGTATGATAGTAATAAAATCAATATAGGCAGAATTATTTTTTTGCAGTTTTATATGCAACTAATTCCTTGTTTTAGGCTATTTTCATAATTATCTATACTAATTTCAGCTCCGTTATTGACAGCCAGAGGGGTTTCTTAATCCATAGAGAGATGCATTTCATGGCCACATTTACAAATACAGAGAAGCGTATACCCTGTTTCTGTATCCAAAGAGAGTGCTCAACTATTTTATTCATCATTGTAGCTTTGTTGTTTGAGAAGTTTATTTCTATTGTGATTTTATCTAATACCAAATACAGCTAGCTATGCATACGCTAAACGAGCAGTCAATAAGACACACTATCCAATTTTGAGGTCATAAAGACTAGCAAACTTGCATGGTTGTCTATGCGTCTTAATTTCTAGGATATACGGTAGCTGTCATAGTCGTCTTATAAGAAGTACCTACGAATGCATAAGTCCAAGACTCTTTGATTTTTACATCTGTTAGATACCCGCCGCCTGCTTGGGCTTTTAGTAACTCATAAGCGGTGTTCTGACGTTCATTGACATCAATTGGGATAAATAAGAGCAATTGAAAACCGCTTGCAGAAGCTGTGATCTCTCTTCCTTTGTCTTTGTTGTTTTCATAAAGTTTTGGAGCAGTACTCTCAAAATAAACAGGAACTCCAGAACAACCTATCATGGAAAACGCCACAAGAGCCGCTGCCGCCATGCATAATAATTTTTGTATTTTTTTCATTGTTTGATCTCCTTGATCGCATCACATTTGATGGTAACGGTTCTTGCCGTACCTAAAACCCATCACACCCAATCTTCTTGGTAAGTGACATTAATAAGCCCGGTTGAACCAGGTACACGCTCTAGGGCATCAGCATAAGCTTTTTGCGTTCTGGTATTGGGTCCCATCGGTACAAAGTTATAGGCAGTAGAGATTAGTCCCAAAGAGCCGGTAGCACTTCCTTCTGCCTTGCCGAGAACTTCATAGTTTTGAGGTTGTTTTGGGGCTATAGTTACATCATGTGATGAATATCGTGAGAGCAGAGCGAGCGTCAATACAGACGCAGTCGTTAAAACGATCTTATTCATATCTTTTTTTCTTGTAT
>DZCE01000080.1 GCA_022736375.1 Arcobacter nitrofigilis
CCTGTATCGATGCTTAATATGGCATCGTTAGCCAAAAGTGCGTAGGTGAGTGCCATCATCATCAAAATTATCTTTTTCATCTTATCTCTTTGTATATTTTTGTAATGTATGATTGATATCGTTTAACGATACACCGTAACCCCAAAACCTAAACGCATTTATAAAAAATAAAAATCCAGAACATGAGACCATTGTCATAGATATTGTAGGATTTGATGAGGCTGTTTCTAATGCAAATGCTGATAATAACAGTGGTATCCACAGATAAAGCCACCATACACGATGGCGTAAAAACTTAAACAAAACCAAAGACATCACAAGTCCATAAATATAAACATCTATACCCCAACCACTCAATCCAGCTTTATCTGCAACTACGCCATTTCCTATAATCAACAACATCCCACCATACATAATCATACTTACTCTATAAAGTAAGAAAAAAGGGCTTAGATAACTCATAAAAAAATCTTTTACACTCATTTTTTCTCCTCAGATATTATATTATTTATTGCGTATATTGGCAAAATGAACCATCAAGAAAGGTGGATAGAGCATCCCAAAACACAATAAAAGTATCAAAATAACTTCATGATATAGACGAAGGGTATCTTTGTTTTTTATCCACTCTTCAAATATCAATCTATTTTTTTTATTTTGCTCTTCATAGGCTACATAACTTTTGTTTTGCTCTTTTTCTAAACGACGAATATTATTATTTAACTCTCTAATCTCTGCTCTATCTGTTGTCTCTTCTACCTCAAGCTTACTACCCTCTATTCGCTCAATATTATCTTCTATATCTTGATAAATATTTTTTATGGAACTATTACTCTCTTCTAGTAGTGTATTGCTCTCTTCATATAATTTGTTCGTATATAAACTAAATATAATAAGAAAAATAGCAAATAGAACACTAAGCGAAGAGCCTATGGCAAATAATGGCTCTAAAAAAGAGACAAATCTATTTTTTTTATGTAGGTAAATAAGTAATATAGCCAACGGAAGTGTTAAAGCTAAAAAGAGTCCAAATGATACACTCCAAGAGAAGGAGAGTATCATAGAAATAAGATGAATGGCATAAAAAGTAGTTAAAAAATAGACTCCAACTAATAAATTTTTTTCTATCTTTTTAGAATAAATGATATTCAACATAATCATTATCTATTTTCAATTTATTATTTAAGTCAGGTTTTCTTATAGATTTTTTAACTGGATTAGCGAAGCTGTTAAATAAATAATCTTGACTATTGTGTAAAGAACCATAACTTATAAGATTTGCTCCAAAATTGTGCAATAAAAGTCTAAAAAAATCTTCTCTATTTGCCAAATAACGCATATCTTTAGAACTATCGATGATAAGCATATTTACATCTTTGAGCTTATCTTTTTGATACTTATCAATATAAAAATGTTTAATTGGAGAAAATGAAGATGTTATCCACGCATAGTTATAGCGTTTATCTTTAAAATCTATTTTATAACTTGAATCTTTATTATTATAAACATAATCCATCGTTGAGCCAATTATTACATCTGAAGATGGCTTAACACGAGACAATACAATTGAAAGTAGTGCATTTAAATCATATTTTTTTTCATTTGCTCTAAGATTAATATTTTTAGTCTCTTCACTGCTATTATATTCATAATTTCTATTATATGCTAAAACAACAATTTTAGCATATCGTTTATCTTTGATAGATTTTTCGACATATTGAGAAACAATATTTGTCTCATTAAACTTTGTTTTTTTGTCCATCAAAACATATAAATCTCTAGCTTGAAGAGATAATGTCATTAAAACAACCAGTGCTATATATCGCATAAACCATCCTTTACTTTTTATAAACTTTCATATCTGTTATTTTCCAATTACCACCCATAAAATTACCACCTATCTCTGTTGGTTTAATGATAATTGATTTGACCCTATCATTAACATCAATATTAAATGTATGTGGTGTCATATTGGTACAATCTGAAGTACCATCATCACCTGAAAAATTCTCATTTGCAGCAAGTTCAAGAGATTCTCCATTTTCCAATAGTGCTAAAACAGAAGCTTTAGCCCCATCAGCATCACATTCTCCAAATGAGATATTTTTAAGTGATTGAGGAGTGCTTAAAGGAAATACATATCCATCATTAAAATGTTCATCCGATACATTATGATAACTACTTGCTCTTGGATTTTCAATAACAGTTGAATTACCATCAGTAGAGTAAGCAATCCCAGTTGGAGTATCGGGAAGTTTTTTTGGTTTATAGATATGGTAATTTGCATTTTTATCCAACATTCTACTATAATGTGTTTTGCCATCTTGTAACTTAAGGTGTTTAAATTTAAGCTCTATTGGATTGCCTTTATATTTTGCAATTGAAATATCATTTAAACTACACACACCAGCCAAATTACATTTTGTAGTATATTCTTCTCCTCCAATATATATTGTCATCGTCCCGCCTGAACGGTCTTCATTTCTAATATTAATGGAAAAAGTTTGTTTATTGACTGTATAATCTACATTATCACGAGCGAAACCAAAGGGAAGCAGAGTAGATTTGTAGATTTCTAAATTATCAGTATGCTCAAAACTGTCATTAATATTAAGTTTATTCTCTTCGCAAGTAAAAGTTGTATTGTATGAGTATAATGTAGCATTCAATCGCTTCATCAAAAGCGTATAAAATCGTGCCAACATAAAGGAGTGTTTATCATTTCTAAATTGATATTGGTCATTAAATATATATACTTTTGTTTTAACGCTAAATGGTTCAATCCAAGCAAACTCTCCTATCTGATTGATGGCAAACCCATCACTAGGGTATCCATTTTTAAAATCGTAATCAGCTTGTCCAATAATTTTATGATGGAAAATAGCATTGAACATATAAATATCAGCCTCTTTTAATTTTAAAGTAGAAATATAACTAGATACTGTTTGTAGTGCATAAGCGATATTATTATCTCGTTTAGAAGAATAATCTTTATCACGAAACATATTTATCTCTTGAGCATTTTTTTCTTTTACGAACCTCGAATCATAAACAACATTTCCAGTACGAGTATTGATTATTGTAAATTCATTTTTTATATTTTTTTGAATAAATTGCTCCATATCAGTCCCAACAGGAGTTAACTCATCGTATAAAATAAAACTGTGTTTTGTCTCTTTAATCGCAAGAGAAGTCTCTTTTTTTTCATCTTCCATACATGATGAAAAGAAAAAAACGACAAAAAAAAGTAAAGTGAATCTGTAAAGCATTTTACTCTCTCCACAATTTTGCTAAGGCTTTAGAAGATTCTGTGTCTATTATCAAACTTTGTATCATTTCAATCTCTTCAATACTTTTAATTTTTGAAATAATTAGATTTAAACGATGTAACTCTTCCATTACAACAATTAATTCTTCTTGTACTTTTTTTAACTCTCCATTTAAGTACTCTGTTTCATCTTCATATTGTGCAAGATGAGCATTAAAACTTTCGATAGAGTGTTTGCGTTTATCATTGTCTTGATAACGAGAATAATCAACGGCATACATCCATGTTACGGCACCTACAAGCATCTCAGAGATGAGAACGATAAGAAGTGTTAAGCCATTGAGTTCATTTGCATCACTACCCTCTTTAGTGATTTTTTGCTCTAGTATCTTAATTTTATTTTCTATCTCTTTTACTTTTAATTCATTTTTTGCAATCTTAGCAGTTTCACTTTTAATGGTTTCATTTGCATCAGGCTCTTGACTTGCTTTTGCTCCATTAATATTGTTTTGACTCTGTTCTATTTCTGTCAATAATCCATTGTCATTATTGTGTAAACTATCATTTAAGCTTATTTTTTCACTCACTGCTATTTGATAATCACTCAAAAATACATTATCTTTTGCCAAATAAAATGCTGAAATCACACCAAGCACCACAGCTAGTGATGCGATACTTAGAAAAAAAGCTTTATTAAAATTTATTTTTTCATAAATTGTTGCTAATATCTTACCAGTTGCCAAAACAACAAAAGAAGCCATTGAATATAAAAAATATTTTAAATATAAATCCATACCTTCTAAATGTTTTCCACCAAGCGTAGCATGTTGTACATTTTCGATTTGTATGTTTGCATAAGCAAACTTATATCCACTAACTATAGCTAAAGCAATAGCTACAAATATGAAAAAAATTAAATTGAATTTTTTACTCAAATCAACTTTATCAGCTTTAATTCTTTCATAATCTTTAATTGATTCTTTGATTTCAAAAATTCGAGAGTGATTAGAAGTAATTTTCTCTTCATATCTATTGATTTCACTTCTTAGATATTCAGCTCTTTTCTCTTCTCCAGAGATTTTATTTTGAATATTTTTTATTACATGGTCATTTTGCTTATAACGACTTCTCCATTCAGTCAAAGAGAGAATAATTTTATTGGAGATAAATTTTTTAAGTAAACTTGATTGCTCATCTTTTGGTTGAGTTTGAATCCCAGCTATCATCTCATTCACATCATTTTCAATATCAAACTGCGGTTCAACATACTCGGCTAGTTTTAATATATTTTCATTTAAATCTAAAAAAACTTTTTTATCTGTATTGTCTCTATCCTCACCCATCTTTAACTTCTCAAGCATTATATATCCCTTCTTATATGAAACCTTAATAGGTAAAATTATACTACTAGTATATAAAATGTTGCTTAAGGTTATTAATTGTATAAGATTTATTATGTATGGTAAGTTAAAAGATAAATTTAAAAAACCTAACCCATCATTGGATTAGATTTTTCTAAATAGCGATTTTACTATTTATACATCGCTCTATCTTCTCCAAAGTTTCTCATGATTGGCGTTTGTCGCTCATTTTCATTTTGTTTTTTGGCTTCATGTTCGATGGTTTTATCCACAGCATATTGACCTAGTTCGATGATAGAGATTTGGTTATCACGATTTTTATCAGGCATAGAGCTTTTAAGTCCTTCAAGCAAAAACGAGGTAAATGTTCCGTGTTGGTTCTCTTTTGTTTCTCTGGCTTTTTCTTGTGGTTCAGCGGCTGCGTAAAGGTGAACTCCCATATTTTTCATCAGTTTACTCATCCTGCCATCATAAAGTCCACCCATCTTTCCATCAAGTCCACCAGCGTGGCAAGTGTCTAGCACTATGAGTTGGCTCATCGCTTTGATATTTTTACTCACTTCGAGGATATCGTTACTATTTAAAGTGTTGCTTAGCATCTCTTTTTCTTTGTCTTTATCTTTGTATTTCGTCAAATTGGTATCAAATGTGACAATATGATAATTTCCATCTGCGTCAAGCATTCCATGACCCGATTGAAACCATACAAAACTATCTTGTGGTTGTGCCTTTTGGGCGATAGAGGTTAGAGCTTTTAAAATATTGGCTTTTGTGGCATTATTATCGGTTAGATAGGCTTCCACTTCGATATTATCCCCAAAGATACTCTTTGCATTTCCGTTAGCTGTGCATTCTTTGCCATATCCCGCATACAAACATACAAAATCTTTCACATCTTTAACCGCATAATTAAGCATATCCATCTCATGATACTCATCAAGCCCCACACCAAGTACCCAAAGTTTCCCTTTTTCTTTTGGCAAAGTGGAAGTGATAGTTACAGTAGCAGGGTTACTTTGGACTGTGTTTGTTTTGTTGAAAGCCATGACTGATATCTCATTTTTCTCTCCAGCGATGAGCGGAATAGTGATAGAGTTTGTGTGTGGGCTTGATTTCTCTTCGGCTATCTTACTTACAGGGGACATAACATTGGCAGGTTTTCCTTTTATCCCTTTGTGTTCTGTTCCTATCTCTTTGGCATCGGTCAAGATATAACCCAAAGTATTTTTATAATATCCGTCACCATGAACCAATTTACCATTTTGAAATATCCTAACTTCAGATATCCCACCACCGCTAGAGGTAACCGTATAAGGGATGGTTATCTCTTTTTTGTTTGTTGATTTATCACTTACTCCGATAGATATCTTTGGAGGAGGGTTTTGTAGAGCCTTTTGAAATGTCATATCTCCAACTAGTTTTGTGATATCTTTTCCCTCAAGTTTGGCTTTGACAATATCTGGGCGGTAGAAGACATCGTAAAATATCCCTATATCACTCACACTCATAGGGGCGGTGAGGATATTTAGGTTTTTATATCCATTTAAAGATGAATCAAAGTATCCCTCTGGAGTCATAACTGCCCACTCTCCATCATCAAATGAGACAAATTGAGCTATCTCTTTGCCACTCTTGATATCCCATATCTTTGCAGTATTATCATCGCTTCCTGTTACTACATTCTCATCTGAGATGGCAACAGAATTGACCCAAGCAGTATGACCACTAAGAGTCTTTAACTCTTTACCACTTTTGATATCCCATATCTTTGCGGTTTTATCCATGCTTCCTGTTACTACATAATCACCCAAGATGGCAACAGACATAACCGTACCACTATGACCACTAAGAGTCTTTAACTTTTTACCACTTTTGATATCCCATATCTTTGCAGTATTATCATAGCCTCCTGTTACTACATAATCACCCAAGATGGCAACAGATATAACCATACCACTATGACCACTAAGAGTCTTTAACTCTTTACCACTTTTGATATCCCATATCTTTGCAGTATTATCATAGCTTCCTGTTACTACATTCTCATCTGAGATGGCAACAGAATTGACCCAAGCAGTATGACCACTAAGAGTCTTTAACTCTTTACCGCTTTTGATATCCCATATCTTTGCAGTATCTTTGCTCCCTGTTACTATATAATCACCCGAGATGGCAACAGATATGCCCATGCCACCGATATAGCCACTAAGAGTTTTTAACTCTTTACCACTTTTGATATCCCATATCTTTGCAGTATTATCATAGCCTCCTGTTACTACATTCTCATCTGAGATGGCAACAGAATTGACCCAATCAGTATAACCACTAAGAGTCTTTAACTTTTTACCACTTTTGATATCCCATATCTTTGCAGTATTATCATAGCCTCCTGTTACTACATAATCACCCAAGATGGCAACAGACATAACCGTACCACTATGACCACTAAGAGTCTTTAACTCTTTACCGCTTTTGATATCCCATATCTTTGCAGT
>DZCE01000208.1 GCA_022736375.1 Arcobacter nitrofigilis
TTGAAAATATTGTAGGTTTAAATGGGGTTCAAAATACAACAGGTTGGGGAACAACTGGAAATAATACTTTTATAATGTATGACGGTATTGATCATATTCTTGGAAGAGAAGGAAATGATGTTTATGATTTAGGTGCTGGAGATGATAGAGCCTCTGCGAGTCTTGGTAGTGATACTTTAATTGGTGGAGCTGGATTTGATTATCTTGATTATAGAAATCATTGGACAGGAACTTCTACAAAAATTATCCTTACTAATGTTGATTTAAATAGTGATGGAGATACTCTTGATGCAAATGAGGCAGTAGTTCTTCAAAATATAAGTATTACGGGATTGGCAACGTTAACGGATGGAAGCTATGACTTTTTTAAAGTGACAGATGGAAGAGGTTTTACAGATTACATCTATAAAGAAGCAGATGGAACAGCTGATTTTGAAGGATTTTATCTTTCTAATGTAGCCGACATTTTCAGTGGAGATTCGGGACAAAATAATGTTTATTCTTATGAGGGCAATGACACTATTTATACTCATGGTGGTAGCGATTTTATATGGGGTAATAGCGGACTTGATACTGTGTATGGTGGAGATGGAGATGACAATATTTATGGTGAAGGGGATAATGATAAATTATTTGGGGATAATGGTAATGACATCGTTTATGGTGGTAATGGTAATGATAGTTTGAGCGGTGGTGCTGGTGATGATACTCTTTATGGTGATGCCAATGATGACACTCTTTATGATGATGCTGGGACTGATATTATTGATGGTGGAGCTGATTCTAATGATACAGTTTTATTTAGTGGCGGGACAACGAGAGTAGTTGTAAACCTCAGTGCCTCTACTATCAACTATGATTCCACTACACTAGTAGCTAATAAATTGATTGATAGCTACGGTAATACTGAAACAATTACCGCTATTGAACATATTGTAGGAACCACTTTGGGTGATACCTTTGCAGGAAATGATGTAAATAATACTATTGATGGTGGAACTGGCAATGATGACTTCTATGCATCGTTAGGAAATGACTATATTGAGGGTGGAACGGGTACAGATACTATGGATTTTAGTGTTCTTGCGACACAAGCTGGTGTTTCTGTTGACCTTTATACTCAACACAATGCAGTGTTTAAAAGTAGTGGTGGAGTTGATTATGTAACAACTTTATTTAGAATCGAAAATTTCACTAGTACAGCTCAAAATGATACGATTTTAGGGGATGATAGTGTTAATATACTTCGTGGAGGAGCTGGAAATGACACAATTACAGCACTTTTAGGAAATGATTCGCTTTATGGAGATGCTGGAAATGATACTATCAATGGTGGAACTGGAAATGATATTATAGACGGTGGAGCGGACACAGATACTGTTAGTTTTGTGGGTGTAAGTACAGCGGTAAAAATCAATCTAGCAACTTCCGCACAAGGTGGAATTTCAGCAACTCAAGCAACTGGAGATGGAACTGATACTTTAGTTGGTCTCGAAAATGCGATTGGTGGGAATAGTGGAGATACTATTTATGGAGATGGCAATACCAATACTTTGAATGGTGGAG
>DZCE01000209.1 GCA_022736375.1 Arcobacter nitrofigilis
AATGCCACTTTGGTATCTTTTCAGATGAGCCTAGTATTTTTTGGATGCGTTTGTAGCGTAGGGCTTGAGCGAGTGAAAACAGTAGACAAAAAACTATAACAAGATTGAATAAAGCTAGATCATTTTTATCGTATAGATATATTATAATTAAGCTATATATTGAAGCTGTGCTGATTAGAAGCTTTATAATCATATGTTTATTATTTCTAGACAACATGAACAATATGATATCTATTAATATAGATATCATTATGCAAACAATATAATATAGAGCAATTCCATAAAATATTTGAATAAAAATTCCACCTAGCACGATATCCATAAAAGTCGAAAAATTCCAATTGATTACCTCACTAATTGCAAAAATACCAAAATATATCCAGTATCCTACAAAAGATAAAACCAGTATTATCCAGTTTGTAAGAGCTATTTTTAGTGCAGTTTCTAATCTATTCATATTTTCTTCCTAGTTTTTTGTATTAAATTATATGCTCAGAGCAAGTTCGGTCGTTGATTTTCCCTACGAATTACTTCTGCCCTTATTGCAGCTCTTTCTTTTTCATCCGCCGTTAATTCTGTTCTTTGAATAGGTTTAGTTTTATATTTTTTATTGTGTGTCGAAAAATCTCCATAGAAATTTCCATCTTTATCCATAGGTATATTCACATTAAAAGTACATATCGGTCGAGTATTCTCGCCAGGTAGTTCAGTAATAGGACCAATGTCTTTATCAACTCCATACTGCAATTGCCCCACACCTAAAAAGACACTTGTTCCTTTAGCATCGGTGATAAATACTTCCGTACATGGAAAATTATCTCCTGTTAGTTTGCCACTTACTAAAAGTGTTACTTCCCCATTAAGTTTTTTGGTTTGTGTTATGGTTATATCGGTGAATATATCGATGTTAGGGACTATATCTTTTGGCACACCTCTGGGAGGTACTGGATTGCCTGCATAAATATGAGAGGTAAAATGAAACCTTTTATAGTTCTTATTAGACTTAATCGTACCTGCTTTCCATAATTTACGTTCAGGCATTGCAGTTCTCCCCTTACTATCTCTCATTCTAAGTGTTTTGCTACAAAGGTTTCTTGTATTTTTGATAGTATTGGATGGACTGTCTATCTCTATTATATGATGTAGTCTAGCTGTTGCATTCTCATCATTACTGTAACCTCTATCATCACCGTGATACCCTTGTGGCTCAGGTAGTATATTCCCAAAAACTTTAAACGGTGCAAACGCTCTCACATAAATCTTAAACTTGCCTTTCCATGGTGTCGCATCGCTCATATCAATTCCTCCATCTCTTCAATTATACTAGTATCAATTAAAAAATCAAAATCAACAATACTAATTTGCACACTCATACTAATCTTTTGACTCAAACCTTTATCATCCGTAGTTCCAACTACTTCAGTACCATTCTCTAAATATAAAATATAATCAATAAAACTAAGAGGATTATCTTCACTATCCACAAACTCTATCGCTTCATCATAAACCTGTATAAGATTTAAAACTTGTCCGATTTTTAGGCTATACGGA
>DZCE01000081.1 GCA_022736375.1 Arcobacter nitrofigilis
CCTGTGATATAGCTAGAGTGGTCACTAAGCAAAAATGCAACTGCGTCAGCTATTTCACTAGGATTTCCAAAACGACCTAACGGTATCTTTGAAGTAAATGTTGCTTTGACCTCATCGCTAAGAACATCTGTCATCTCAGTAGCGATAAATCCAGGGGTTATTGTATTAAACCTAATACCCCTAGAGCTTCCCTCGATAGCAAAGCTTTTACTCATCGCTATAACTCCACCTTTACTAGCTGAATAGTTAGTCTGTCCACCATTACCAGTTTCACCTACTATGGACGCTACATTTACAACTGCTCCAAATCGTTTTTTACTCATCGCTTTTAGAGCTTCTCTACACCCTACGAATGCTGATTTTAGATTGGCATTGATAACACTCATAAAATCATCTCCACTCATACGAAGAGCTAGTTTGTCATTTGTAATACCCGCGTTATTAACCAAATAGCTAAGCTCACCATCACTCTCAATGATAGTTTTTACCATAGCCACAAACGCTAGCTCATCGCTCACATCACAGCCTATGATTTCTGCTTTCCCACCAGAATTTTCTATCTCTGCTTTTACAGCTTTTGCTTCTGCTTCACCACTACGATAGTTAATCCATACCTTTAGTCCATAACCTGCTAGAGTGGTTGCTATCTTTGCTCCTATGCCTCTACTTGCTCCTGTGATTAGTACATTTTGCCCGCTAAATTTCACTTGTTTTCCTTTAGTTTAGATTTTGCATTCAAAAAGTCTGTTTTTGATATACTCAAACTCTTTATAATCATTTTCTGATATTTCATCAGCATAAATTAGATGATTTATCTGCTCTAATATATGCATTTTACTTAGCATATCTTGTTTGCAAGCTTCATTTATGATGTCTAAATGCTCGTCTATATTACACTCTTCATCTAGCCCATTTTGTAGCAAATCCATCGCTTCTTCATGACTACATTCGAAATCACTCCCTAGCATCTTGCAGTATAGTGGTGCTTCTTTGGTCAAATCTCTGTGCTCTTTTTTTATTACATAGGCTAATAGTGCTGCTACTGATTGTTTAATCTTTGTTTGCATAATTTGCTCCTTATTTCATAATAATATCAACTTGAACCCTCTGAACACCTTATATTATTAGGAAAATTACATTAAAGCTTTGTCCATTTCACTAGGTATTTCAAGTCCCATAAGTTTTAAAACTGTAGGAGCTATATTGTTCAATCCGCCATTATCAACAAGCTTCTCCACTCCATCAGCTATCACGAAACACCACACATCTCCAACTGTATGGTTTGTCAATCGTTTGCCATCAATATTACACATCTCTTCACAGTTTCCATGATCACTCGTAATCACAACTGCATAATTATTTTCTTTGGCAACAGCAAGTATCATACCTATTTCTCTATCTACTGCCTCAACTGCGACTTTTGCTGCCTCGTAGTTGCCTGTGTGTCCCACCATATCACCATTTGCAAAATTCACTACCACGAAATCATTCCCATCAACAATAGCGTCACGCACCACCTTGCCAACCTCTGGTGCTGACATCTCTGGCTTCATATCATAAGTTCTTACATCAGGGCTTGGGATTAATACCCTACTCTCTCCAGCTAGTGGCTCTTCTGCTCCACCATTGAAAAAAAATGTCACATGAGCGTACTTCTCAGTTTCTGCTGTGTGCATTTGTCTAAGACCTGCACAGCTTATAACTTCACTTAGCGTATTTACAGGATTGACTTTTGGAAACATTATGGGATAAGGGAAACTAGCGTCATAGGCTGTCATCGTTGCTATATTGAGTTTTAGTTTTTTTGTATCGAACTCTTTGAAGCTACTATCTCCTATGGCTTTTGTAATCTCTCTAGCTCTATCACTTCTAAAATTCATCATGATTACGCCATCGTTCTCATTTATGCCATCATATCCAGCAAATGCAGCTGGTTCTATAAACTCATCATTTTCACCTTTGGCATAGCTAGTTTTTATATACTCACTAGGATTTAAATTTGTTTTTGGCATTGCATTTACTATTGCGTTATATCCCAAGGCTACTCGCTCCCAGCGATTGTCCCTGTCCATTGTGTAAAATCTCCCACCTATTGTAGCTATTTTAATAGTGTCATTGCATATTTCTTCTACTAACTTTAAATACTCACGAGCTGATGTTGGATCAACATCCCTTCCATCTGTGACTAGATGTAGCCATACTTTTTTGTGGTTCTGCTGTGCTATTTTTGCAACACCTATAATATGCTCTATATGCGAATGCACTCCTCCGTCACTAGCAAGTCCAACCAAATGGATATCATTACTTTTGTTTAAAATATCTTTTAAAACTTCATTATTAGCCAATGTTCCGTCATCTAATGCCTTTGAAATCTTGACCAAATCCTGATAAAGTATTCGTCCACTACCTAGGGTCATATGCCCCACTTCACTATTCCCCATCTGCCCTACTGGCAAACCTACGCTTAATCCATGGGTAGAGATAAGAGTGTGAGGAACGGTGGCAAAAAGATTATCATAGGTAGGAATGCAGGCATCTATAAAAGCATTGCACTTGCTATGTGGCTTATGACCTATGCCATCTGTGATAATTAAAACTGTTTTTTGACTCATTTAAAATCTCTCTATTTGTGATATTTAAACATTTTATCATAAAGCTATCGCAACTTTCCTTTGAGACTACAAATAGAGCTTTATCAAAACATCGATTGCATCTGTCACAGAGCCAATAGCGGCGGTTTCATCTACTGTATGATAGCCAGTAGTTGGTACTTGAAGTGTTGTACCTTGTATTGATTGTTTTGATGCCATAATCAACCTACCAAGCTCCGTGGAGCCAAGTGAACCACTACTTGTGCCACCATCTAATATAATTTGCTTATTTCTCTCTTTTATGTACCTGTCTTTATAATCATATTTTATTTTATTTTTTCTACATATTTTTACAAGTTTTTTTTGCAATGGAGAGTTGAATCTAGCATGTGAATCTCTGCGTCTAAAGACCAAGCTTTGGTTTGTGGCACTCTGCTCATCTGGATATGGGCTGGTATCAAGTATCAGTAGTTCATTTGTAGATATATCAAATCTCATAAACCACTCTAGGATATAACGCCAACTCTTTCCAGCTTCCTCTTCTGCTGAGAAGAATGCAGTACCTTTGTAACCATTTTGATATAAGTAGATTATCATCGCATTTGTCAGAACATTATCAAGCTGTGCCGATACAAATCCATCTTGGACAACTAGTTTATCCACAAATGCTACAGGAGTTTCTGGCAATAAATATTCAAGTCCATCAATCTCAAAAATAAGATTCCCACGCCGTTCACATATGCTAGATGTGGTAATTTTGCCAATACCTTGATAGCTTCCACTACTTCTATCATATGCCTGCACAGCTTGACCTTCAAATCGTCCTGCTAGATTTTTATATGTTTGTTCTGATATTGAGCGACCAGTAAGGTCTGCTCTGTTTTTGCTCACATATGCTGCGTACTGAAACTCTTTTGGACCTGTGCAAACAAGCCCATGTCTATCTACATGCGATGATATATAGCCACTAGTTGGATCCTCTCCAGTGGCTACTAATACGCCTTCGTATAATGCCGTTTTCACACCAATCTCTTCAAGCTCTTTTTTTACTGCCATAAAAAATGGATTTTCTGCACCCACTACTGATGGTGTTCGTACTAATTGTTTGAGAATATCAAAAAATGCTTCATGACGGTACATATTGCCTCTATATTTAAATGAATATTTGTGATTTAATTTTATAAGTTACTGGTGGGTTCTCGGAGACTCGAACTCCGGACCACTCGGTTATGAGCCGAGTGCTCTAACCAACTGAGCTAAGAACCCATTGCGATAAAGCTTCTATTATGGCAGACTATTATTTCAAATCAATCATAATTTAGAGTGAGTATTATAGCCTAAATTTTCTTTAAAAGCAAGTGGTTTTATTAAAACAGTACAAAAAGTGCAAATTTAGATACTAAGATAAGTTCGAAATGACAGCTTGTGTTACCCTGTGCTTGATATGGGGTCTATAACTACTGAAATAAATTAAAAGCTTTTATAATACTTTCAGGTTGCAAATCATATCATTTGGTTATTGTATGTAACGGGGGAACAGATGAAAGATTTATTTAAAAATATTAACTTACTAAAAGAGACTTGCAAAGATTGTGGAAAAGAGATAATACATAGTATTGAAAAAGACCTGAATCTATTGTTAACAAAAGATGGGATTAAAGGTATTGTTGACAATAAAAAATTAAGCAAAATAGAGAAAGATATAAAATGCGAAGAAGAACTTGAGTTGCTGCAAGTAGAGCTTATTAAACTTCAAGAGTGGGTCGATGACAATAATAAAAGAGTAATGATAATATTTGAAGGCAGAGATACCGCAGGTAAGAGTAGTGCTATAAAAAGATTTATAGAGCATCTAAATCCAAGAAAATTTAAAGTAGCGGCACTATCAAAACCAACTGAACTTGAAGTGGGGCAATATTTTTTCCAAAGATATTTCGTTCATCTTCCAAATCCAGGAGAGATTGTATTTTTTGACAGGAGCTGGTACAATAGAGCTATTATAGAGCCTCTTTTAAATTTTTGCACAAAAAAACAGTATGAGCATTTTATGCAAGATGTCCCTCAATTGGAAAAATCTATTACTAGGGATGGGATTATTATTATTAAATTATGGTTTGAAATCGACAGAGAGACTCAGCTTGAAAGATTTGAGCAGAGGCTAACCAATCCACTAAAATATTGGAAACTAAGTCCTGTCGATGAGAAAATAGTAGACCTATGGGACAAGATAACAGCTTACAAAGAAAAAATGTTTAAAACAACTCACACAAAAGATTTACCATGGATTATAATAGATGGTAATGACCAGAAAGTAGCTAGGGTTGAGGCTATAAAATATGTTTTATCACAATTACCATATGACGGAAAAGATGAAACTAAGATAAGTCTAAAATATGATAAAGATATAGTCAAAAAATATGCTGATTAAAGAGAATAATTTCAGTATAGAAAGAATAATATTTTTTAAAAATCTTTTTTTGTCAATGATATTTTAGCATCAGCATTTTGACCCAAATAGTATTTAAAGGCAAGCAGATTTTGCAATACTCCAAATAAAAATGCAAAAACCATAAACGAAGTTCCGCCATGGCTAAACATTGGTAGTGGTATTCCAACGACTGGTGCCATACCTATAACCATATAAACATTCACTCCCATATATACAAAAAATAGCCAACTAATCCCAGCTGCAAATACCTTCTCTAAACCATCAATAAACTCTTGTGTTGCTATATAAAAAAGATGTAAAATCAATAATATATAAAAAATAAGCACTGTTGCCATACCAAGCATACCAAATCTTTCTCCAAGATATGCAAAAATAAAATCACTAGATGAAATAGGCAAAAATTTCATCTGTGTTTGCGTGGATTCATCTTTTGTTTGCCCATCAAGGCCACCAGAACCAATAGCGATTAAAGATTGCTTAACATGATAACTGGGACTATTAATAGCGTCTACTATCCGCTCTCTTTGATAATCTTTTAGTCCATATTTGTACATTACTGGAGCAGTTATCACTACAAATAGAGCTAAAACTATTAATATTTTCCTCTCGATTCCTACCATAAAAAGCACACCAAACCCTACTAATAGCAAAACCATAGCCGTACCCAAATCTGGCTCTTTGGCTATCAATAAAAACGGTAACAAAATCAAAGCCGATAAAATGCTAAACATTTTAATACCATATCCCTCTTCTGGTGGTGGATTTTTATAGATTATTGTTCCAAGCATCATCAATACTGCAATTTTCATAAATTCAGATGGCTGGATAGTGAGACCGATTCCAGGAATAGCAAGCCATCTTTGGGCACCCAATATACTAATACCAAACAAATCAACGGCAAATAGCAAAAGTAAAACACCAATATAAAAAGCAGGTGCAAACCACCATAGAATAAGCCTCCATGGAGTTACAACCGCACCCATAAAAACTATGATTGAGACCATATAATATACCATTTGTTTTAAAAATAGTGAAGGGTTTATTTCGTAAATAAGCACTGAAGAGATAAAAAATAATGGTAATAGCTGTATCATTAGAAGGTAATTAAAATTTTTAAAAACTCTTTGATCTAGATTTAACCAAGCTAACATATCATACTATCCATAATTTTTTGATATTATACTCTAAAATTATATAATGAATGGTAAAAGGTATGATATGATTTTTAAATTTAATAATCTTCTGGCACAAAATAACTGCATCCATGGAATAACTAGCAAGATGGATACCCAAACGCAAAAATTCAGCCTTGCTATGCATACAGGAGAGAATATAGATATCAGCTTTTCTAATAGACTAAAGGCTATAGATATGCTAAATATATCTCAAAATACAAAGATAATATTAGCCTCGCAAACACATAGCTCAAATGTTGTTATAGTTGATGAAATGAATAGTCGTGGTTGGGAGAGTATGAGTGATGCCATTAGTGACTGTGATGCTCTTATATGTTCAAAATCTGGGGTACTGATAGGAGTAATGACTGCTGATTGTGTGCCTATATTGCTTTTTGATACCCAGAAAAATGTAGTCGCAGCAGTTCATGCAGGATGGAAGGGCACAAAAGCTAATATCGTAGCTGAGTCGGTGAAAGTAATGCGTGAAAACTTTGGATGTGAAAACATAATAGCTGGCATAGGACCATCTATTTGTAAATGTTGCTATGAGGTTGATGATAAATTAGCTGGTGAATTTAGTGGAATTTATAGAGATTGCGTAACAATAGTTGATGGCAAATATATGCTTGATTTACAGCTTATAAATAGACTGCAATTGCTAGATGCTGGGCTAAAAGATGAGAATATTGAGATGTCCAATATTTGTACGGCTTGCGAAAATAAAAGCTACTTCTCATACCGCAAAGAGAATGGATGTAGTGGCAGGTTCGGCTCGTTTATAGGGTTGGTGTAGGTT
>DZCE01000210.1 GCA_022736375.1 Arcobacter nitrofigilis
AAAGTCCTACTTCCAGTGGCTTAAGCTTTGATTTAGATAGTTATTTCACACTCTCGGGAGAGGTGGAATGAGAAAAATTCCTGTCGCATTATAACCATGTTGATAAATTATAGAAAATGTCACATTCAGTATTAAATCTCTAGTTTGCTTTTTTATCATTTGTTCTTACTCTCCATAATGTGACCACATTCTAGAGATTCTTACTATCTTTTCATCCTCTTTTACTTCATAAACAAGTCTATGTTGAATATTTATTCTTCTGGAATATGAACCATATAAATTGCCAACTAATTTTTCGTAAGGTGGTGGATTTTGAAATGGATTTTTTTTGATTATTTCGATGAGTTCTTTGGCTTTATCAGATAAATTTGCACCGACAAGTTTTTTGGCATCTTTTAATGCAAATTTGCTATAAAGTATTTTATATCCTACCATTCAATCTCTTCACTAAATTCACCATTTTCTGCATTCATTGACTCTTGAATTGAGGAAGCCATGTTTGGTATAGAATTTAAATACAATGTCTCTTCTATCGCATTCCAGTCTTCTTGTGAAAGCATGACTACATTGTTTCTTTTTCCTGTAATAAGTACAGGCTCATGAGTTTGTGCAGTTTCATCCATCACATTGTAAATATCAGCTCTTACCTGACTTGCCGACATAACTTTTGTCATAGTGAATCCTTTGGTTTATTTTGTATATTGTACTTAATATCGTACGCTTTGTCAAGATGTGATATTTTTTTAGTTTAATTTATCTTGTCTTCCAAGTGTCCAAGCTGAATTATGTTTGCTCACTTGCTTTCTTTTTGAAATATAACACAATATCATCATCGATTCGTAGCGTCGTCGGTACTTTTTTGGGTTTGTAAAACCTCCCCCCCTTATCCCTCCACTGAAATCATACTCATCTTCCATCTCATATGCATCAAATTTTTCTCTCTCTTTAATGTTGCTCATAAAAACTCCTCTCTTTTGGGCTATACTATCATTCTTATCTGACCTCTATAGTTTCTTTGTAGTGTATGGTAGAGGAAAGATTGGATTGGTGTTGTTATAACCCATATAACCCAACATACAAGCTTATTATAGAGGTTTTAATATGTCACACACTCTCTGAACTTCTTCCAGAAGATCATCATATTTAATATCAGACTTATTTATTTCATCTTTGATTTCTTTGGGTAGCCAATTGTCTTGTCCGTCATATATTGTTAAACGAAATCCATTCTCTTCATACTCTATTTCTAGTTGTATTTTATATTGTTTATAAATGAAATTATAAAACATAATGTAAGGAGGTGGCCACGAAGATGTGCTTTCAGAGTACCATATTGACTCGAATGATTCATATATTTTATTAGATTTGAGTTCCTTGTTGTAGAAATCCCAACTATAAAGTTCTACATGAGTCCCATTTATTTGCGTTTTTGTCAACAATCTTATGTTGTTCTCGTTATGCCATCTTATTTGTAGCCAGCAATTCTAACCCAACCTCCAATCTCCAAATAAAAAATAGGATAAAATAA
>DZCE01000211.1 GCA_022736375.1 Arcobacter nitrofigilis
CAAATATTAAAATAATCACATTGCATTTTATAATTCCTATTGTAAAGCTGACTTTAGTCGCCTGTCATTTTTAGTAAAGCTGACTTTCTCAAAGAGAGTGCAAGCACAAGAATCGGCTGTTTTTCACAAACAAATAACCATTTGAAAACGGTGTTACGAATTTTGGAGTATAACAAAAAAAGCCTTTGAAGGTAACTTCAAAGGCTTTTTCTTAAGAAAGGAGTTTTGTTTTTTTATTGGAACAGTTTTAACATATCGTTTGGTCGCATATTTGCTTGAGAAAGAGCATAATTTGACCCATTCCCTATAATTGACAATCTATTAAAACTTGCACTCTCTTTTGCATAATCAACATCTCGTATCACAGACTCAGCTGCTGCTATATTTGTTGTAGCTGTTGTTATATTTCTAAGTGATGACTCTATTTGCGTTTGTACACTTCCAAAATCAGATCGCATAGTATTCAAATCAGTTAAAGCTAAATCAACAACAGATAAATAATCTTTAGCATATTGTTTCGTTAAACCTGTTCCATCACCTTCTGTATCTGACTTTAATGTAGACAAATTCGCTAAAGGTGCCCCTGAAGCTAAACCATTTGTATTTGACTGAATTGTACTAGCAGTTTGAATAACATCTTTTGAACTCTCCCCTACTTGAAAAGTTAAAACATCTGCAGTATCTGTTGAACCACTGCCACTTTCTCCTTTTTGTAAAAGTTGTATTCCATTATAGTTTGTTTGTACTGCTATATTATCTAGCTGATTTAATAACTTATTGATATCTTTCGCTAAAGATTCTCTTCCATTTCCACTTGTAGTCTCTGTAGCTGCTTGTAATAACTTTGTTTTAACGATATCAAGTATATTGGACTGTTCACTCATAGCACGGTCTGCTATTTGTATCATAGCAACTGCACTATTTCCATTACTTATACTTTGAACTAATGAACTTCTTTGTGTTCGAAGTTTATCAGCTATCGCCATCCCTGAAGCATCATCACTTGCTTTATTGATAGCTAGTCCACTACTTAACTTTTCAAGTGAACTTGCCAATAGTTTATTATTGGCACTTCCACTCTCTATAGCATTCATAGCAGATATATTTGTCCCTATTCGCATCATTTACTCCTTTCTTAGAATAATATACAGAAGTATACTATTCCATTTCTTAAATTTAGATTATTTTTCATAAATACATCGACTTTGTTTTACTGTACCTGCAGTAGTAACCTTTGAAAATCCGCTAAGACTTCTCAAGAACCAATAGGATGTACTACTAATTATATCTGCATCGACATGTCCTATATATGCTGGAATATATCCATTAAAGTCTTCGTCTATTGGTACTGTCAATCTATTAGTCATATACTGTATTGATGGTATTTTCCAACCACTTCCATATGTACTACAATCATTATCTGTCACCCACTGTGAATATGTTTTTGGTAGGTAACCATTGGCATCAGCCCTTATAACTTTACTCACAAAAGCATAATGTACTGGATCATGTTGAAAATTATTGT
>DZCE01000212.1 GCA_022736375.1 Arcobacter nitrofigilis
ATAAAAGAAGAAGCTCATTCTAAATCGGTTACCTCTCTTACATTAGAGATTAATAAAATGATAAAAACAACTGAGGCAAATCTTACCCATTTGGCGGTAACACTCTTGGAATATGGAAATGCAAGATTTGATCACGAAATATCACATTTAGATGGTGTTACAGGACTTGTTGGATCTATTTTATCTGGTATCAAAACAACAAGTTCAACAGTTTCGGAAATTTTAGCCCTTATTGATAATTCAAATAAACAAATCAACCAAAGTGCTATCAATCTCAATAACTCCTCCTCAATTTTAAGTAATGCAGCAACAAATCAAGCAGCAGCACTAGAAGAAACTGCAGCTTCAATTGAAGAGGTAACATCAACTATCAAACAAAGCAGTCTCAATGCCAAAAGAATGGCTGATTTTGCTTCAAATGTCACAGTATCTTCAAAAAATGGGGAAATTTTAGCGAATAATACAAGTCTCTCAATGGATGATATCGTAACAAATGTCAATGCTATCAATGATGCAATAAATATAATTGACCAAATTGCATTTCAAACAAATATCCTTTCACTCAATGCTGCAGTGGAAGCGGCAACTGCTGGAGAAGCTGGAAAAGGATTTGCAGTCGTAGCACAAGAGGTGAGAAACCTAGCAAACAGAAGTGCGGAAGCTGCCAAAGATATTAAATCAATTGTTAATCAAGCACTAGACAAAGCAAATACTGGAAAACAAATAGCAACTTCTATGATAACGGGATATAGACAACTTAATGATGATATTTCAAAAACAGCTGAACTTATCCACGAAGTAGCCCATGCTTCCAAAGAGCAAGAGATAGCAATTAGTCAAATCAACAACACTATTAATAATCTTGATAAAGTAACTCAAGAAAATGCAAATGAAGCTGCCAATATCAATACTATGGCAAATGAATTGGAATCTCTAACAAACTATCTTCAAGATATTTTGAAAAGAACTTCTTATTCTGAAGCCTCAAAAAAACGAGTTTGTGACCCTAAACTAATGTTTACAGTCAATAAACTTAAATCAGACCATATTATATTTAAAAATAATGCTATGGCAACTTGCGATATCAATAAATCATTTACTGTAACTACTCATAAAGAATGTGCTCTTGGGAAATGGATAGAGAGTATTCAAGATGAAACATTATTGAAATCACCTAAATGGGAGATGTTAAAAACTTCTCATGAAAAAGTCCATCTTATGACTCAAGATGTTGTCGATTTATATGCTGGAAATTATTCTAATGGTCAGATTATCTCAGTATCTGATAATTTAGAAAGAAATCTCGAAAATGTTTTTACTTTTCTTGATGAATTAAGAGAAGAAAAATGTACAAAGAACAAAAACTAAATCAAATTATACGAGGAGAATTAAAATGAGTTACAACAATAGTAGAGAAATAATGTTGGCAGACAATGCATTTATAGTTACAGAAACAGATAGCAAGGGGAAAATTTTGTTCGCAAATGAAGAATTTTGTAGAGTGGCAGAATATGAGAAAGATGA
>DZCE01000213.1 GCA_022736375.1 Arcobacter nitrofigilis
AAACTGTGCCAAGGCATAGTAGAGATGTTGTCTATCGCGTATATAAATAAATATTGATAAATTATACAACGCAATCGCAAAAATAATACCAAAACAGAGTGCCACAACAAACACCAATGTAATGTTGTACTGATAAATGGTTTCTGTACCCATTGAAAAAAGTTTCTCATAAAAAGGAATGGAAATCCCTAGAAACATGGTGATAACAATAAGTTTAAGTTTAAAGATTCGGTTCATACAGTCTAATTTTATACCCAATTTTTGAGACGTTTTTAATAATATTTTTATCAATCATCAAGCGTGTATTGTGAACCAAAGAACGAAGTGCAGAAGAACTCATTGCTTTTTGTGTCCAGATAGAGTGTTCTATCTCCGAATAAGTAACCATTCTATTTTTGCCATCAAGTAGTATATCCAGCAGTTGGTATTGCGATGATGAGAGAGGTATGAGTTCATCTTTATAGACCAATGTATGGTTATAGGTATCATAATAGTGATGCTCTGTTAACCTAAAAACACTGGGATTTTTTGACTCTATTTTTTTAAATGAGTTCTCTAGTGCCTCCAAAAGCTCCTCTTCATCAAGGGGTTTAATAAGGTATTTGACCAAATTTAACTCAATGGCTTTAAGCAGATATTCCGTTTTACTATGGGCAGTTAAAATAACAATGAGCGTTTGTTCATCTTTTTGACGTATCCGTGATGCAAATTCCAATCCATTCATTTGAGGCATCTCAATATCGGTAATAATCATATCAGGCTTTTTCTCCTCATAAATACGCAATGCCTCTTTACCATTACTGGCTTGATAAATAGTTTGAAAGTATCGCTGTAAATATTCAACAACCATTGTACGGATATAGATTTCATCTTCTATATAAAGTAGCGAATATTTGGACATCTTTTATGCTCCTCTTTTCAGGGTTAAAACACATTATATTGAAAAAAATCTAAAAATCGATTTTTTTTATATTTTTTTATTGTAGACTTGTACTGTTCTATTTATATTTAATGAGAACAATTTTAAAAAAAAGGGATTTTTTATGAAAAAAGTTATATTTACAACACTGTTGGTTTCAGGTATAAGTTTCGCAGGAACAGGACTTAATTGCAATGAAGTTCATGAGATGAAAAGTAATGAAATTAAACAGTGTGTCGAACAAACCGATAATGAGCTAAATGCAAACTATAAAGAGCTTATGACACGCTATAAAGAGCTAAAACACATCACCACAGAGTTAAAGAATGCTCAAAGAACTTGGTTAAAATATCGCGATGCCGAGTGTGGTTATCACCTTGCATTGGGTTCAGCCTCTTCCGCACATGAAGATACACTTAACGCTTGTATGGTTACCATGACCATCCAACGTAATGAGATGTTTGAAGAGTACCTAAAATAATTTTCAATCTATTTTAGCACCCATTTCAATGTAATCCACATCAAAGCCGTTAAGCATCATTTCATCTTTAATGATGTTTGACTAACTTGCTCTTCTGTATAGCAATTTATTGCACCTCCA
>DZCE01000082.1 GCA_022736375.1 Arcobacter nitrofigilis
TATTCCACCACAATGCGTTCTATATTCGCATGAAATGCACATGTTATTTCATAAGCTATCGTGCCATATCTCCTAGCAACGCTAAGTGCGTCATTCATAATACAAACTTCATCTTTATCGCCCTCTAGAGTGATGAAATCCATAGATACACGCCCCAAAATATCTCCACTATCCACAGTAGCATATGGATTTTTTGGTGTTCCTCTTCTCCAGCCATCGCCATAGCCCAAATCATATGTGGATACAACCATATCATCTTTTGCTACAAACTCGCCACCATACCCTATTCGTTCACCCCGTTTGAGCTTCCTAGATGAGACTCTATTGGCATACAGACTCATAACTGGACGCAGATTCATATCTCCAAATGTGCTGTCCATATGACTATGCCCATATGCTCCTATGCCTAGACGCACCAAATCATTATCAAACCTCTCATTATCAGATTTCTTGCATCTAAGTATTCCTGCTGAATTGTCTATATGAAATCGTATATTAGCAAAGCCTTTGGATTTTATATACTCTTTGATGGTTTCGAAATTTTTGGTTTGATAAAAATACTCACTGCCTAGCTCATCGCTACTTGCGTAGTGGCTCATAACGCCCACTAACTCAATATTGTTATCTTTTATAATCTCTAAGGCATCATCAATTTCACTCATTCGTATGCCATTTCTGTGCATTCCTGTATCTATCTTGAGTTCTATTTTTGTACTAGATGGTGTTGATTTAAGTAGCTCAAGCGAGTTGATAGCAAATGAAAAGTTATCTTGTGGCAATATCTGTCCACCTAGCACAATAACCTCATCAAAATAAGACTCTATCTCGTAAGCCTCTTGAATATTACGCACTATTGCTTTTTTGATTCCATATTCGCTTGCCATTCGTGCTACCAAAACTGCACCGTGACCATATGCGTTATCTTTTAGGACTATTGCGATTTTATCCAAGCTACCTGTTTTTATTGCAATTTGTGCAAAATTATGATATAAATTGGAACTATTAAGTGTTATATATGCCATGAGGTAATTATACAACTTAGTTGATAAAAAAGGAGATATTATGGATTTACTTATGATTGCTCAAATAATTGGTGCTATTTTAACTGCTTGGATACTGTTTTTAATAGCCAAAGAGCTTATTCATGCTCTAAAACAAGCCTCACATGGCAGAAAAAGTCCAAAGAATAAAATAGATTAATGCAGGTACATATTAGAGTCCCAGCAGAATGGGAAGAACAAAGAGCTGTACTGTTATCGTTCCCTCATAAAAATAGTGACTGGAATGACGATTTAAATTCCGCTCTTAGTGTGTTTGTAAGAATAGCTCAAGCAATTGCATATAAAGAAGCTGTATATATAGTTTGTGATAATACTCAGAATATTAAAGAGCTGTTTTGCTCCACAAATAATATGAGCTTTATAGAGCTAAGCACAAACGATACTTGGTGTAGAGATTACGGCGTGATAAGCATAGAGGAAAATGGTGTTACAAAGTTTTTAGATTTTACATTTGATGGGTGGGGTGGCAAGTTTGAGGCATCACTAGACAATAGTGTGAATAGAGCTTTGCATCAAAAAGGATATTTTGGCTCTACAAATTTACAAACAATAGATTTTGTGCTAGAGGGTGGCTCAATAGAGAGTGATGGAATTGGAACTATCCTAACCACTAGCGAGTGCTTGTGTAATCCCAACAGAAATGGTGGACTTAGCAAAGATGTGATTGAGCAAAAACTCAAAGAATATTTGGGGGCTAGTAGAATTTTATGGCTAGATTATGGTTATTTAGCTGGAGATGATACAGATAGTCATATAGATACTTTGGCTAGATTTGTGAATCAAAATACAATAGCATATGTACAATGCAAAGATGAGAATGATGAGCATTATGAAGAACTTAGCAAAATGGAAGAACAGCTAAAATCTTTCAAAACGAGTGATGGTAAACCATATACTCTAGCTCCGCTTCCTATGGCATCTGCGATTTTTGATGATAATGGCAGTCGTCTTGGTGCGACATATGCAAACTTTTTGATTACCAATCATGCTCTACTTTATCCAACATATGGAATCAAAGAAGATAACGAAGCAAAAGAGTGTTTTGAGGCACTGTTTCCACATCTAGAGATTATTCCTATTAATTGCAAAAGATTGATAGAGCAAGGTGGAAGTCTTCACTGTTCTACGATGCAAATTTACAAATAACAACAAATTGACAAAGGAAAGTAGTAGATGAAAGTAGCACTTATACAGCAAAAATATTATGGTTCAAAACAAGAGACATTAAAAGCAACCAAAGAGAAAATAAGAGAATCCAGTAAAGCTGGTGCAAAGCTAGTTGTGCTTCAAGAGTTACATCAAAATGAGTATTTTTGCCAAAGTGAAGATACTAAATTCTTTGATTATGCTGCAGATTTTGAGGCTGATATTATTTTTTGGGGCAATATAGCCAAAGAGAACGGTATCGTGCTTGTCACATCATTGTTTGAAAAAAGAGCCGCTGGACTCTATCATAATACAGCAGTTGTGTTTGATAGTGATGGAAGCGTAGCTGGCAAATATCGCAAGATGCATATTCCTGATGATCCAGGGTTTTATGAGAAATTTTATTTTACTCCAGGGGACTTAGGGTTTGAGCCAATAACTACTAGTGTAGGAAAACTAGGGGTACTTGTTTGCTGGGATCAATGGTATCCAGAAGCAGCACGCCTAATGGCACTAAAGGGTGCTGATATGCTAATATACCCTACGGCTATTGGTTGGTTTGATGGTGATAGTGAGGCTGAAAAAGCCAGACAAGTAGATAGCTGGATTACCATACAACGCTCACACGCTATAGCAAATGGCATTCCTGTCCTCTCGTGCAATAGAGTCGGCTTTGAATCTGATAGTGTTGGCGTGATGGCTGGTATAAATTTTTGGGGAAATAGTTTTATTTGTGGAGCACAGGGCGAACTATTAGCCCATGCTAATCACCAAAATGAAGAGATACTGTACGGCACAATAGACCACAACAGAACCAAAGAAGTTCGAGATATATGGCCATTTTTGCGTGATAGAAGAATAGAATCATACAATAATCTCCTAAAAAGGTATTGTGATTAATTAATATATAATAAGATATAATCATATATATAATATAAAATATTAATGGAGTAGAAATGTATAAGGTAACACCAACGGTGCTTGGAGATAAAGTTGATTTCAAGATGCCGATTAAAGAGTTTTATGACGCTATCGGAGAGGATGGTATGAGGGCTTTGATGTATGATTTTTATGATATTATTTATGAGAGCGATATAGCCAACTTCTTTCCTCAAGATCACGATGAATTTGAAAAAGTAAAAGTAAAAAATACAAAATTCTTTATAGAGATATGCGGTGGACCAAAAGTTTATGATGGCAACACAACGGGTCTTGAGCTTAATGAGTTTATGGTTAGATTGCATGATGATTTTTCTATCTATGAAAAATCGAGATTAGAGTGGTTAGGATGTATGAGAGAGGCACTAGAAAAACTTGATATCGCCCAAGAGCTAAAAGATGATTTTTGGGATTATGTAGAAAAATTCTCAAAACTCACAGTCAATACAACCGTAGAGGGCAATAAATATTTCGCAAATCTCTAAAGCCAAAAAGCCTTAGAGAATATTATTAAAACGATGTACTAATCGTACCTACAATGTTATCTTCATCGCTAAATCCAATATCGCCTTTGAAATCTGTATATGCAACACCTAGAGTAAATTTACCTACTGCTTTAGACACTCCAACTTTATAATTAGAGCCATAATCCTCATAATCTCCATATGAACCAGCTAGCCCAAATCCTGCTGGAAGTGCGTATGATGCACCTGCTTCCCAGTAATCTTTTGGATCTCCAGCAGCCTCTATACCTTTATAATATTTTGCATTCAGACCTAAATCGCCTATACTTTTACTAAGACCAAAATATACCTCTTCGAAATTCAAAGCAGTAGAGTCATTAGGGTAAGCATAAAGTATGTACCCTAAATCATAACCTATTCCAGCAAGTTCGCCTTTATATCCACCATATAAATCAGCTTCTAGTGATGCCTCTGTGCCGAAATTTATATTTGATCCCCAAACGCCTGCATATAGACCATTATAACCCAAATCAATTCCACCTTGCACGGCAGGAGAGTTGCTAGTTTGAGTCATACCTCTCCAAATATAGTTACTTGTAAGTGCCAAATTAGCTGATGTTGTAAAAGCTGATGGGGCTTCTACCGATGATGTTGCAACGGCAGGAGTAGCAACTGGAACACTCACCGCTGGTTCAACTGGAGCTATATCGCCACCAGCGTTTAATAGTGTAGAAATTGCTGCCAATGCAACCAAGCTAATTAATTTTGTTCTCATTTTGTATCCTTTATTTTTTAATGTAATGTATTATAACAATACAAAGTCTAAATAATAATACAACAAGTGATTAAATTTTAGGCAATACTATTTTTCTCTTTTGTTTCTAAATTTTCTTCTAAATGTTCTATATTGAGCATAATAAATTTATAGCTGATAAATATAACTACTGGCCACGAAGCGTACCATAGTAGTGCATATGTGTAGTTAATTTCTTCCATTTTATTCTCCTTAATAATGATGATTGTCGGCTTCTACCTCGCCAGAGGTAATCTTCTCTTTATCCATGGACTTCCACACCAGATAAATATATCCAAGTACAAAAGGCACGAACAATGAAACATAGCTCATGGCTGTTAGTGTGTAATGGCTTCCTGAACTATTTTCTATGTTAAGTGAGCTACCTATGTCTGCTAGTGATGGGTAGATAGCAGTTTGATTGTATCCTATAAGACTAAGCAAAGCAACTACTGTAAGCACCGTACCTATCCCTGAAAACCAGATGCCTTTAGTTGATTGTTTAAACAAAGTTATATAAAAAGCATAGAGTACCAACAATACCCCTGTAAGTAATGAAATAAGTATTAACGGGGTTTCTATTAGATTAACCAAAAATAGGTATTCAACTAAAGCGAAACTATGTGAACTATATGCTATCCCATCCATAAATAGTAACATACCAGCAACTGTGAGAAACAGTACCACAAATAGTGGAGCATCTAGTCTTAGCTGTTTTCTGGCTCTACTGACTATATTTGTATCATTAATATTATTAATAAAATATAGAGCTGCTTGTGAGCGTGCTAAAAAAAATATAGTAAATCCAAAAAATAGATTAAATGGATTTAGTACCGCTTCAAGTCCATAAGTGTGATTTGTCCAAGATGATAGATTCATATCATTTTTTATAAAATTCGCACCCGTATAAAATGTAGCCAATGCTATACCGATAAGAATAATTCCCAAAGAGCCATTTATATACAAAAATGCTTCATATGTTTTTTGACCCAAAAAGTTATCTGGTTTTTTGCGGTACTCATATGAGACTGCTTGGATAATAAAACAAAAAAGTATAGCCATCCAAACATAATATGCACCACCAAAACTAACCGCATAAAGCAGTGGGAAAGCTGCAAACAGTGCACCACCAAACATTACTAAAGTAGTAAATGTTAGCTCCCATTTACGCCCTAGCGAAGCTATGATGACATTTTTTTCTGTTTCAGTTTTAGCTAAAGTATTGAGTAGTGTTTGTCCACCCTGCACAAACATCATAAAGACAAAAAGCCCACCAAGTAATGTGATAATAAACCACCAATATTGTTGGAGTGTTAAAAGTGATAAAGATTCAAACATATTAGTGTTCCTCCATTCCATTTTTTATTTGCGTTAGCATAATTTTTATCTCTGCTATTAGCAACCCTGTAAAAACAATAGTAAATAACCAAAATGTTGTTTGCACTGCTGTTGTGCTTATTTGTGATGTTGCCATACCGACAGGTAACATTTCAAAAATAGCCCATGGTTGTCTTCCTACTTCTGCAACAATCCAACCAGCCTCTCCAGCAAGATACCCAAGTGGTATGGATAATACGGCTAATCTAAGTATGAGTTTTTGTTTATCAAGCTTACCAACCATGGCAAAATAAAGCACAAAGAAAAAGAGTGCCAAAAACCATACACCCAGTCCAACCATTAGATGAAAACTATAAAAGGTCAATGCAACAGGAGGTATAATATCTTTTGGATCTTTTAGGTAACCATATCCAAAATATTTTTCATTTGCCCTAAACTCTGATAGTGCTTTTTGTGCAGTTACATTGTTGTCTGCTTTTTTAGCACTTTTGTACTCTTTTAGTGCAGATATAGCGATTTTGCCTTTTTCTATCTTCTCGCTCGCTGGTTCTATTCCTTCTTTTGCATCTCCATAAACAAGCTGGTCAATGCCAGGAACATATGCGTTTGCATCATGAAAACCTAATATAGATAATGCATATGGTACAGTTATTTCCCACAAAAACTCCTCTTTGTTGTCACCTATTTGCTTATCTGGATTGAGTATACCCATGGCAACTATTCCAACCTCTCTATGCCCATCATACAGCCCTTCCATAGCCGCTAATTTACTTGGCTGATGCAGTGCTACCTCATGGGCTGATTCATCTCCTGTGAAAATAAGAAATATAGAGGTAATAAGCCCGAAAGTAGCACCTACCACGATGCTTTTTTTGGCTTTAATGACATCTTTGTTTTTTAGTAGGTACCACGCGCTAATACCTACTACAAATAGTGACCCCATTACATAGCCACTACCTATAGTATGCAAAAATTTTGAATACGCATTTGGATTAAAAAGCACATCAAAAAAGCTATCCATCTCAAATCGTGCCGTATCAGGATTGAACACCATGCCCACTGGATTTTGCATCCAACCATTAGCTACTAGAATCCAAAGAGCTGATAGGTTTGAGCCTATTGCGACCAGCCAAGTAGAGAGTA
>DZCE01000214.1 GCA_022736375.1 Arcobacter nitrofigilis
GTCCACTATATTCTTTGATGCGAATACTCCGGCGACAGTGTTTCGTGGATTTGCTAATTGCGGTTTGGCTAGTTTTTCCCGCTCGGTATTCATAAGCTCGAAGTTAGCTATAGACATAACGGCTTCCCCCCTGAATTCGCAGATACCATTAAAACGAAGTCCCTTCACGTTAATATCAATAGGTACATGGTTTACTCTTTTTAGGTGTTCAGTTACATCTTGTCCGGCTATTCCACCGTTACCCCTAGTAATGGCTTTAGTTAATATTCCATCTACATAGATTATATTAATACTAATACCATCTAATTTAGGTTCAACTATTAGACCATCATGTTCTACTTGATCTATTACATTATATCTCTTACAGTTTCTTAATAGGAAACCCATGGCATCTTTTACTGAGAATTCGTCCTTCATTGAACTCATTGGCGTTATATGTTTAACATCACCAGATATATCCGATATTGAAGATTGTCCACATCTGAGCTCATGCTCTCCTTTTAACTTATCGAATTGTTCATCAGTTATTAACGGTGTGCCATTACTATAAGCCTCCGTATATCTCTGAATTTCTTCCGCTACTTTCTTACAATCGTACATTTAATGACCTCTCTTATATTGTATTTCATAATCATAATATATGTATAGAATATAATATAAAATAAAAAAGAGATGTTTTTAAATGAATGGTTTTGTACATATGTACAAAACCATTCATAGAGCATTTCCGGCGTTCTCTATAGCGTCTATGGCATACATCGTGGAAGAAATTGAATCAATGATAGCTATCAATATCATTGATATAATTATAACGATGGTAACCAAAATCAATAAGGTCGTCGCTAATAACCTTTCATTACTATTCAATTTCCATATCCGTATCTATTATAGAGAAATTGAAGTACTGGTAGTACATTAAGTAACCATTCCATCTCTTCTGTGGATTGAGGTAACGACTCCAATCGCTCCTTAGCTCTTTGTAGGTTAGTCATAGTAATCTCTATATTTTCAATGCCGGGCCGGTATTGAGTTTCTACTGCATCTAGAAATCTGACTATATGATCATTGTTGACAATACCTGAGACTTCCATACGTGGTATCTCATCTATCCAATCCAATATAGTCATTCCGCCAACAGTTGCTATTACCGTACCAAATTTAAGTCGGTTATGGAAATTACGTATTACAAATACTAGCAACTCTTCACCTAGATGAGGTGCGAGTGCGGAGTGTTCACATTCGTACTTACTATGTGGTAAGTAAACACGAAATCTACTATCCTTGAGAATATATTTATCCTCACCTTTATTGCTTGTCTCGACTACTAAATATGAAAATTTCATTTTCTTTCCTTTGTATTAATTTACAATGTTATAATATACGAGTGGATTTTTTTTTAAGGCTTATACTACTTATGTAAAATTTAAAAATTAGTCAGAATTTAAAGACGTGTAGAATGTTAATAAAACAACTAGATTAATCTAGTTGTTTTGAAATCTTATACCACTACCTTATTTT
>DZCE01000215.1 GCA_022736375.1 Arcobacter nitrofigilis
ACTAAAATGATATTCGTCGGGCTGTTTGTAATTATAAGTAAAATGCATTATCTAGTTCGTTATATAGTGCATAAATCGTGTTGAAATGCATGATAAAGAGATAACCGGGATGCGACAAGTTAATTTTTTAACCTATTTCATAAGTAATAGCTGAATGGCACTTACTTAAGCATTGTAATTTTGTAGCCCGGATTAGCGTAGCGCTGAGTGATCCTGACATATTTTTACTCAAAATATCACACCTAGTTCAATGAAGGTGTGATATTGTTGTTTTAGTAATGAAATTATCTCTATAAATTTATTCCAATCTAACAAATAAGGCTCATGCCTATAAACCATCCGTGCAAGATGAATAAAGGATCTAACACGCTTATTTTTTACTGTATTTGCTTGATAACGCCAATGTTGGTTAGTGGTTTCTAGCATCAATCCAAACCACCAAGAGATGATAATGATTAAACAAGCAAGTAACCATAACATCGTTATTCTATCTACAGTTTGAGATTGATTTTGTCGCAATCCAAGCCCAACTTCTTGGTTTTTAATGTCTTTGAAGTTTTGCTCAATTTGCATCCTTTTTTTGTAATATTTCACTATGAAATGGGGGCTTTTTTCAATAGTACTGAATATAATCCATCCATTGTGATAATAATGGCTATGCTGCTTTTCATGATCAGGATAAGGATTTTTTTTATGAGGTTTTCCCGAAAGCTTTTCTTTATATGTATAGACGTACCCGGATACACGTTTCGTTTTTTTCCCAATTTTCCCCTTGCCTAGTGAGTAGGCCTTACCTGTACCACCAAAATCAACTTCATTTAGGCTAATCCAATCTTTTTCTCCCTCTTTTTGGAAACTGAACCCTCCATAGATACGACCAATTACATCCCATCCGTAGGAGATAACCTCTCTAAACCAGGGCGTACGAAACCCTGCATCCGTAATAATAGTGACCTTGATGTGAGAGGGTATAATGTCTCTTAATGTCTTTAAAAATTGCTCATGGGCTATCTGACTACCTAATTGTGACTCGCAGAATACTTGATGATAAATGGGTATTGAACGACCATGACCTACTACACTGGCTGTTAATGTATGAAGTTTTTCCTTACATGAGCCGCTCCAATCAATTAAGACTACCAGCTCTTTCGCGTCACCCCAAAAAAAATGGGCTAATCCCTTATAGATTAATGGCGTTTTAGACGTTAATTTTTTATTGCCTATTAGATAGTTCGCTGCTTGGATTTTACTTTTAACCGTGGTTGATGAACTAAGCTTTTTTCCTATTTCTGTGACGCTTAAATTAACATCATAATCTAACAAGTCGCCTATAAATCGGGATAAACACTTTTTTCTTGCTTTATGAATGCTTATACCTAGTGCTGTATCGAATAATTTCTGGCAAAATGTCTGCTTGTGCATATGATTTTATCCTTATTAAGTCGTGAGAAACTCAATTTGATCATAATTTCATATGCACTTCAATTTTTTGAATAAAAATATGTCAGGATTCCTCAG
>DZCE01000216.1 GCA_022736375.1 Arcobacter nitrofigilis
GAGCCGGAATGGCTGGTTGGGGCCTTTCTGCTCATGCGGGCAGATGCCTATAAAGTTCTCGGGGGCTTCGATGAGCACTTCCGGCTGTACTGTGAAGATGTAGATTTGGGGGTGCGAATAAGGCGTACGGGCCGACATATCGCGCGGATTGAGGGCTCTAGGGTTGTTCATCTGACACAGCGCAGGAGCCACCGCAGTATCTGGTATACATGGCTCCACGCATTCAGCTTAATGCGGCTTTGGTTTAATATGCTTTTTCATTAGCCTCATATTTGAAGGCCGACAATTACTTTGAATTTAAAAGTGAAATAATATGTTAGATAGAATTAGAGCTAAATTTTGGTTATTGGTTAAAATAGCCGCAATAAAAATCCATATTTTTATTTATATATTGCGTCGACGGATTATAACAAAAAAAGATATTTATTTTATCAATAAACTTGATCGTAGTTATTCATCCATCTGTTTTTATGTCATCTACAGTCGTAATCTAGACGCAAGCCATCTAAGATTTATTGGATATCTAAAAAAAATTGGCGCTTATGTAATATTAATTTCGAATCACGAAAGATTTCATCAAAATATCGCAAAAGATGCTGGTATTGATGCATTTTATGATAACGGTAACATTGGAATTGATTTTGGAGGGTATAAGCATGCAACTGAGAATTTTATGCGGACTGCAGAAAAAGATAGCATTCCAGAAAAAATAATATATGCTAATGATTCACTTTTCTATTTAGGCGGGAGGTCGACATGCCTAGAGTTTATGATCGATCCAAAAAACGAATGGGTGGGTACATTTGAAAATAGCGGGCTCGGACCATATCATGTAAGCTCGTGGCTGTTCAGTGTAAATAAAGAGATATTTCTTTCTAAGTGTTTTAGTGAATTTTGGCGGCGCTACATGCCAATCAATAATAAATATCATGCCATACATGCGGGGGAGCACGGCCTGACTAAAACCCTACTTAGGGCTGGATACAGGCCTACAATTATCTATTCATATGGATTTATTTATTCTTATCTAGAGCATAGGATGGGTAAGGATTTTTTCTCTGGTTATAATCTTCTATCCACAGAATTGACGAACTTAATTAATGGAATTTGGGGTAGTGCCGCGTTTGACATAAATGATAAAATATACAAAATTAAAGATAATTTATTTCTTGTCTCGCCGATGCACGTTTGTCAGTTGCCTATGATTGATGATGGTGTATATGATTTTATAAAAAAAGATCTATTTTGGAATGAGCGTTTTTCTTATGGCAAGCTTCCTTATCTAGAAAATATTCTATCAGCTAGATTATCAAAAAACGAAGTTAATGGGATTATGACATATTACTTGGCGCGGGGGCGACTTAGGGATGCGCCTCTAAAGACTAGGATGATGGTTAGGCTTGGAATAATGTCTTAATAGTTTTTTTGTAAATGTCCAATAAATCATGATCTTCCTCACCGGAGCGGCCGGTTTCATCGGCGCCAACTTTGTGCACCA
>DZCE01000217.1 GCA_022736375.1 Arcobacter nitrofigilis
TCTCTCTCATTTGGAGTTTTTGTATATAGCATCTACCAATTATTTTCAGGTGCTCCCACCACAGGAACATATGTCGGTTCTATCATTCTTGCTTCTATTATGTTTTTTATGTCTCTTACACTATTGGGATTTGAATCACTTGAAAACAAAAATGTACAACGCGTAAAGAAACCTATTAAACAAAGTCTTGATGAGCGTGTTACAAACTTAGAAACTCGGGTAGAGAATTTGAAAGAGAGAGAATTGAGAGAAGCTTAGACCTCAATTCCCTCTATCTCAAACACTTTTTCTTTTAGCTTCTCGTAAAGCTTTGCTTTTTGATAGTTATCAAGCCAGCTCTCAACCCAGATAGGGACACTCTTATTGTTTGAGCCCCATCCATTGACTGTTGGATAATACAGCCCTGCCCTTTCACAAAACTCACTCTTGGAAATTACAGCATTTTCAAGCTTTTTATTAAACTCTTCACGCGTCATTTTAGAACCTTTATATGGTAATCAATATAAAAGTATATCATAATATATCATTATTGACATTTATGCTTATTTGATATATAATATACTTAATATATATCACTAAAGATATATATATAAAAAAGATTAGAGGAGATAAAGATGACTGTATTAATAATAATGGGTGTGTTGTTGGTGTTATTTGCAATAGCAATGCTAGTGATAGGTTTAAATGATTATAGTGATAAACATTTTCGTTATGTGTTGTTTTCCTATGAACAATTGGCATGGGTAGGAGTTCCGAGTGTTGTTGGATATTTTAGTCATAGTTCCTATGTAAGTGCTGTAGCACACAATGGCGATATTTATAACGGTCTTATCCTGATGACATTCTCTGCACTTGTGCTTTTATTTGTGATATATAGAAATATTAAGAGTACGAATCTTCGCTTTGGTCTGCTTGGAAGTATAATACAGTTTGCTATCTTGATGCCGCTTTCGTTCTTGGCTCTTATTGGTATATTATTGGCTATAGCTGCACTTGCGCAGACGAAGCCGGTTTATAATCTCAATTCTTGTGACAGAGATTGATTAATATGCCCGTCAATAGTAATAGGAATTTTATTGGGATTATTGGTAGTTGTTATGGGTGTGAATGGGCATGGAAAGAAACATTTTAAATATGAGCAGTTTGCGTTTTACGAATATCTAAAAATAGTATTATTTATAAAACACTTCACGATAAGCTTGGGTAAACTGACTTAATTTAACAAAATGGTGCTTAATGAAAATTTTGATTGAAATTTGACCCACTTTTTTGAAAAAAAATGACCCACCACGCAGAGTAAAATCATACCGTTTTTTTAAATATTTTCATCTCCTTTTTTTGATTTCAATCTTGTTTTTGTCAACTCTTTCATTCTGTAACTTGGTCCATTGATTAAGAATGGGTAGGAGTGATGTAGAAGCCTGTCTAGTATTGCGGTTGCTATAATACCAAATGCAACTAACTATACATACGATAAATAAAAAAGAAGCCTATAGC
>DZCE01000218.1 GCA_022736375.1 Arcobacter nitrofigilis
TAGCTATGGAACCTGCTAAAGCGGTGAAAGAGTACAAAGAGGAGATTGATAAATTGTAACTACTCAGCCCCCAATCCCAAATAAATCTACATCCTAAAAACAGACCCACCACCAACAATATCTCTAATAGTATCAAACTCATTCATCCCTCTTTTTCTGGCGGTGTCAATTATAGACCTTAATACTGCATAATCTTTTGCACCTTGGGGTGATTTAAATTGCCCAGATACTTTGAGTTTTACTTTTACATTTCTAATAGCTCTTTCACTTCCGTTATTATCAGGAGGTACATGTGGATAGAGTAGAAATGTGAAAATTTTATCTCTTGCTTTTTTGAGTGATTTTATTTGTTTATATGTTTCACTTTTTTCTTTCACTTCTGTTTTTAAAAGCTTATCGAACATTATGAGATAGTTTTCTTGTAAAATCTCTCTTTGGGATTGTAGTAAATTGAGTTTATGGTCAATCATAGCTTCTTGTAGCAATAACTTCATATCTTTCATAACTTGTGAGTTGTCACACTCTATGGCATAGTTTAAATCTCTCAGTTTATGAGCCAAACAAAGCTGTTCATCATTTGCGATGAGTTGACTATATGATGAGTAGTTATCATGGATTACAATTGCATTTACAAATCCATCTTCAAAGTTTTCCTCAATTACCTGTGAACCTCTTGATTCATTATGAACTATAAAAGTGCAAGTATCATTTTGAAAAACCCAATTCCAATCTCTACTACCATTGACTTTAACACCTGTTTCATCTATTCCTACTCTGTCAGCTATTGATAGTTGAGAGACTATCGCCTCAATCTCATGTGAAGATAATTTACTAGCTCGTTTGATTAAATTATCCACAGTACCTTCGGAGATGGTAATCTTGTACATAGTTTGTAAAGCTTCTACTATTCTTGTATACGAAAGATAATGAACAACACTGAGATACACAACAAGTGCCATAATGTTTTTACCATAGCTAATATGAGGTGCTACCATATCGGGATAATTATTATCATGGTTGATATGCCCACACTCTGGACACTCTTTGGAATAACTTTGATATTGTGTAATCTTTTGAAGTGTATCGTGTAGGTCTAAATCTAAAACTTGTCTTTTCTCATGGAGTTTTGCCAATACTTTTGATATATCAAATCCACATTTTTGACAACTATCAATCTTGAACTCAATATTTATAGTTTCATCAGGTGTATCTGTTTGTTTCAGTGTTGTACCAATATGACCAACTTGCCCACCATTTTTACCACCTGTTGCTCTCATACTTTGATTTCTTTTTGGAGTAACAATCTCTTTACCTGTTGGTATCCCTGAATTAGTTGAGTTTTTTGGTGGTTTTTCTTGCTTGATATTCTTTTGAAGATCTTTGATATATTTGAGCAATTCCTCGTGTGTGAGCTTATCTAATTCATCTACTGTTTTAATATAAAATTGACATGATATTTTTGGATTTTTCAAGAGTTAAACCTTTATTCTTTATGT
>DZCE01000219.1 GCA_022736375.1 Arcobacter nitrofigilis
ACTACGCATTACCCACAATTCACTAAGAAGAATTGTGGGGATTAATTTGAAAAGAAAAGCCATCCAAGGCTGCCCGCGCCAGATTTAATCCTTCTATCATCATTTCTAATGCAAACATCCCTCGCCAAATGGTCATCACTCCCGGCATTCCATCGTTTTTACGTCCCATAAAGCCTCCAAGCATCGCTATCAGGATTATTGCTTCTGATAACAATAAGTCTTTCTGCGATACTCTTTTGACATATTTCTTCTTTAATATAAATATTTCATCTCGGCTAAGAACGGTATCTGCTTTTAATTCAGGTTGAATCCTGCTCAAATAAGTTAGTTCTAATATACGCATCGCCATTATCGTATAAGTCGCTACTGCATTCTCTAATCTATTGGAGCGTTCTAACTGTAAGTCCTCTATTTTACAACCACTTTTCAATACATAATGAAACCGCTCTATCAACCAACGATAACTATAATATCGTAAGCATTCTGCCACATCTGACTTGCTTTCTATTGGCAAATCTGTTGCCAAATACCATTCTATTGGATTGCTTACACTTTCGTCTAATTCTTTGGCTTTTATAACGGTTAGCTCTATTTCTTGTGATTTGGAACTCTTTCTTTGACTCAATGGGCATTGGATTTTTACCTTACCATATCGTAGCTCCAACTCTGCCTCTCTTGGGGCTTCAATACCATTTCTGCCAACTGATACTATGGTTCTGCCCATCTCTGGCAAACTATTCAAATATGTTTTGATGCGATGAGTTTCATCAGAGATTATTCTATCTTGAACTATCCGCAACAATATATGCTGATTGTTTGAACGCTCTGCTGATAAAAATTCATAGATGTCGCCTTCACGATCACAGATATGTATTAACTTTTTTACATCTTGTAATTCATCATTGATTTCATTTTGAAATTCCACCCAACGATAGCTTTCTTTTTCTGTTATATCCTTTTTCTTTCTATCTTTCGTCTTGCCAAATTCCTCTAATGGACGCTCCCAATATCGTTCTTTTAATATTCCCAAGGGCAAGCCGTTGCCATTTACTGCTATCGCTGTATGAAGTTTTATTCCTAATAAATACTTCTGCTCTAAATATCCTAAGCCACTGGTTTTTAGTAAGTTGCTAAAATCAAGATCACTCGTATCTTGAATACTTAGCACTACTTCTGCTTGCGAACATTTACTTTTGCAGCTATTGATTGAACCAGATAGTATGCCTTCTGTTGTCACTTTTGTATTACTCCAAAATCTATAAATTGCTTTTGCCTGATGATAATTGCCTGAGGCTTGCGGAACGCTTGCTCCAAGTTTTGGTTGCAGTTGATCTATTATCCGACCTAACCGTTTCCCCAATCTAACATCTTTGAAGACTGAAACTTCAGTTTTCATACATTCCCCCTTTGTATGAACTTGTTTTTATAATTGTCTTACTAAACTTTTTCCAAATTTAACTATTTTTCCGCTCTTATACAAATATTTGTGGGTAATG
>DZCE01000017.1 GCA_022736375.1 Arcobacter nitrofigilis
AATCTTTCCAACCATCCATAAATATAATAATCATTAATATTTTCTTATATAAAATTTATATTATTTACTAAAATATTATTTTATAATTGTTAAAGCTTTACTGCTCTATAATTGGTAAAATACAATTTTAGGAGTATATTATGATTTCAAGATTCTCTAATTTCCTTTTTGTGGGAATTCTAAGTTTAATTCCATTGTGTGGCGTTGAATATGATGGTGAGAAAAGCTATATGTTTAAAACCAAGTACGATATATGTGTGATTCCACCGCAAATAGGTGAAGCTACTGCCAAGGGTGTAAAAGTCATTGATGTTGAAAAAGCGAAGAATCTCTATGATCAAAAAGCATATTTTTATGATGCTAGAGATAAACGCCATTACCTAAAACAACATATCAGTGGAGCTAGAGAAGTATATTTTGATGTATCAAAGGCTGAATATGTCGCTGCAAGATTGCCGGTGGACAAAGATGAGGCACTCGTCTTTTATTGTTATGGTGAATCGTGTGCCAATTCGTATGAAGCTGCTTTGGCGGTGAGAAAATCTGGATATAAAAATGTATATTGGTTGATAAATGGATTTCCAAAATGGAAAGAAAAAGGATACCCCGTAGAGTAGCAGGGCAGGTACTGTAACTTTAGTGTACTACAAAAATCTAGCCATATATTTAGCCACGGCGTCTTCGTCGTTGGTATGTGGCAATACTTCACTAGCATGGAGCTTTAGCTCATCAAGGGCATTTGCCACTGCGATACTATTGCCACATAATTGGAACATTCCAATGTCATTCACACTATCACCAAATACAGTAATATCTTGCGTGTCATATCCTAAATGATTGGCAACTGTAATAATGGCGTGAGATTTATCCCCCTCTGGATGCAGGAGTGTGAGAAACCAGCCGCCACCGTAATTCTCTGGCGATAATTTGTACTCTACACTATCATGAAATATACTTTTTAGATGCTCTGTAAGTGGACTTAATGTCTCAAATGAGCCAAAATATACCACTTTAAGTACTCGTTTCATGGCTCTGATTGGTTCTTTCAGTCTAAGCCGTGGATCGTTTGTGTAGTTGAGTAAGACTTGCTTTTGGTACTCATTGCAAACAGCAGGATACCAAAATAGCTCTTCTATGCTCTCGTCTTCTAATCCTATTACAAAAGGATATATCCCAAATTTTATCCCCTCATCTATTATAGCGTCGCTAATCTCTTTATTTAGAAGTTTTAGATCTATTATCTTTTTTTGTGGTGTGACTATCATCGAGCCATCTAGTAGTATCATTGGAGAGTTGAGATCTAAATCCACTAAAAACTCTTTGACTTTATGAAAGCTTCGTGCCGTAGCTACGCTAAGAAGTGCATTTTTTGTTAGGGAGTTCCATACTTTTGTGGTAAATGGGCTGATGGTTTGGTCACTTCGAAGGAGAGTGTGGTCTAGGTCTGTGATGAAAAGTTGCTTCATGATAATCTTTTTGTGTAATTATATCACATGAAGCATTCCGTGTACTTATTTCTGTGTGCCACCATTTATCATATCTGAAACAATACCTTTTTCATCTCTAAGCTCTGCTATGATGACACCTGCTATATGGGCTATCACAAGAGCTAGCATTGCATAAAATGCAAATTCATGAATCTCTTTGATAGTATGAACCATCTCTTCGCTAAGGTCAAGCTTACCATTGAATTTAATACCTAATCCACTAATGGCTAGAGCAGTAGCAAATCCATATATGGCTATGTATGTACTACTAACACCTTTTTTATGAAGAGTTTTTTCTTTGTAATTGACATAGTTTTGGCGACCACTTTTGGTTGCGAAAAGCAAGTATCTGCTAACTACTAAAAATGCAAAAAAGTAACCAACCAATATATGCTTATCCCAAAGCGGACCTCTGATGTCTTTAGCTATATCTATTGCGTCATCGTTGGATATATTAATATCACTCATGGATAAATCTTCTGTGATTATAGCAGCAACAGCAGTTTTGCTAAGTATAGTTTCTCTGATTAAAACTGTACTTGACATAAACAGAAATGTAATTACAAAAAGCCAGTGCCAAAGTCTAAAAGCTGATGACCATTTTCTCATAATATATCCTTAATGTTAAATTATATTATCATATTAGCATATCTTATGTGAACTATATCTTAATTTTTTAATCCAGTTCTGATAGTTGCTCGTCAAATGGCAAGCTCTTTTTCTCAAGCTCTTCAGTGAGGGTGGCTAGCTTATTGAAGCATATTTCAAGGTCATTATTAAGGTTCGCAATGGCTAGATTTTGGGTAGCATCGCTTAGTTCATTTTCTATTCGTACCATTTTAAGCTCGAGCTCTCTAATCTCTTTTTTTAGTGGAGCTAGCTCTTTGCTTTTTGCTTGTACCACTGCAGCTCTTAGGGCTTTTCTCTCTTTTTTATCCATTTTTGGTTTTGCTTTTTTTGGTTTGCTATCCCCAGCTTCTTCTTCCCAGCCTATCTTTTCTAAAAAATCATCATATGTACCACCGAAATATTCAGCTCTACCTTCATGAAAAATTATCAGTGCGTCAGCAAGTCGTCTAAGCATAAGCTCAGAGTGAGTTACCATAATTACTGCACCTTGAAAGTTACTAACAGCGTCACACAATGCATCAATGGATTGCATATCAAGGTGATTTGTAGGTTCATCTAGTAGTAGTAGATTTGCAGGAGTAGCTATAATTTTACCTAGCATAACCCGACTTCTCTCACCACCTGAAAGTACCTCTATCTTTTTCTCTGCACTATCACCTGTGAACATCATAGTCCCACATATATTTCTCACAGTTGAGTAGCCTATATTTTTATCGGCACTACTGATTTCATCTATAATATTATTTTTAAGGTTTAGTCTCTCTATATTTGTCTGACCAAAGTGTGCTATGTTTGCTGATGGGTGAAACTCTAGTTTACCTTGCTGATGTTCTAGTTCACCTGCTATATAGTTGAGTAGTGTGGACTTACCTTTACCATTTTTACCTATGATTGCTAATGTTTGACCAACTTCAAGAGCAAATGTGAGATGTTGAAATAGTGGAGTAGCTGGATCATACCCAAAGCCCAAATCTTCGGCTCTAAGGACTACTTTAGCTGGAGTATCTTTATAATTAAAGTTAAATGATAAAGAGCTTTCACTCTCTAAACTCTCCATATCATCCATTTTTTCTAAAATTTTTACTTTTGATTGAGCCAAGTTAGCCGTGGATGCTCTGGCTTTATTTCTGGCTATGAACTCTTCGAGGTCTTTTCTCTTTTTCTCTTGATTTAGTCTGGTTTTTTCATAAGTTTCATCCTGCATCGCTAGGGTCTCTTCATATTGTTTTGTTGTTCCTTTTACAATATTTAGAGTTTTTCTTTGAATGCCCATAGTGTGGGTGATTACACTATCCATAAAAGTTCTATCGTGCGTGATGATGATAACTTCACCGTCAAACTCACGAATAAATTGCTCAAGCCATCTAAGAGATAGAATATCCAAGTAGTTGGTAGGCTCATCAAGCAGTAGCATATTTGGCTCAGTTGCTAATAGCTTAGCTAGATTTATACGGATTTGGTATCCACCAGAAAAGCTAAGCGGGTCTTTTTCTAAATCACTTTCACTAAACCCTAGACCAAACAAAATCTTCTCTATCTTGTAGAAATTATATTGTTCATCTTCGCCAAGTACTAATGCACACTCAGCAGCCACGGTAGGCTCTGTGAAGTGCAAGTGTTGTCGTAATGTACCTATGCGATAGTTTCTAGGGATTATCACATCTCCACTATCTGCTTGTTCTTCACCCAATATGATCTTGAAAAGTGTAGATTTGCCTGTACCATTTCGACCTATTAGACCTATTTTTTGACCTTTTGTCATTTGAAAATTGAGTCCGTTAAATAGCGTTTGTCCGCCAAAACTTTTGTTTATATTTGAGAGTTGTATCATGATTTAATTCGCTTGTGTAATTTGATTTTCGCAATTATACCCAAAAGTGATTAGATACCCTCCATCACATTTGCTCTAAAACTACTAATTTCACCATACTCAAAACGAAAAAATATTTCAATAGGACGACAACAAACTTCACAATCCTCTATATATTCACTACACTCTTCGCTTTCGTCAAATATCATAGAGATATTCTGCCAACAATAAGGACAGGTAAAAAAATGTTCCATATTCTCTTCTTTTTGTAAATTATATTATAATACATCAAAAAAAGAGCAATTATGTCAAAAATTATAGACCACTTCAAAACAATTGCTTCAATTCCTCATTGTAGCTCCAATGCCTCTAAGCTCAAAGATTTTTTGGTAGATTTTGGAGAGCATAATGGCTACATAGTACAGGTAGATAAGCTAGAGAATATACTTATATCAAAAGGCACTCCAAAGCTATGCTTACAAGCTCACTACGATATGGTATGTATGGGTGATGCTCCAAATATAGATATTTACGAAGAAGATGGATGGTTAAAATCCAAAAATAGTTCACTAGGAGCCGATAACGGCATGGCTATTGCTATGATGATGGTACTTATGGAAGATGGGTTTGAGCTGGAATTTTTATTTACAAGTGATGAAGAGATAGGATTGATTGGTGCTGGGGGAGTAGAATTTGAACTAAAAAGCCAATATATGCTAAATCTAGATAGTGAGCAGCAGGGTGAAGTATGCATAGGATGTGCAGGAGGTGTGGATATAAAAGCTACCAAAAAATTGACTAAAATTTCAAATGCACACGATTGTTATGAAGTTAGTCTGCAAGGCTTGGTGGGTGGTCATAGTGGTGTTGATATAGATAGGGGAATACCAAACGCACTTATGGAGTTATCAAAATTTTTAAGTGACAATGGTGCATTGATTGTAGGTTTTGGTGGAGGAGAGAGAATCAATTCAATTCCAGCTAATGCAAAAGCTATTGTATCTTCGGAGTTTCAAATAGCCTCAAAAGAAAAAATAATCGTTTCCAAAATATCCAAGAAAGATTATATGTATAGCGAAGATATAGCAAGTATCATATCAAATTTTCCACATGGAGTTTTAGAATATAATGATGAACTAAAAATGCCAAATATAAGTCAAAATCTTGCAATTATTGCTATAGAAAACGATATTTTAACTATTGATATCAGTATTAGAGCTATGAGTATGCCTGATTTAGATAAAACTAGCACGGATACTGCAGAGTATTTCACGCACCTTGGGTTTGAAGTAGACAAGAGAGATAAATATCCAGCGTGGAAGCCTGAAAAAAATGATTTTACCATTCTTATAGATTCGACAATGAGAGAAGTAATAGGAGAAAGTAAACTTGGAGCTATACACGCAGGGCTAGAGTGTGGAGTATTGAAACAAAAATATCCACATATATTATTTGCCTCAATCGGTCCAACGATACTTTATCCTCATTCTACTCGTGAGATGGTTAATGTGGATAGCGTTGAGAGAATTTTTGGCGTGGTGGAAACAATAATTCATAAAATCTAATTATGTTATTGGTTTGTTACTAAGTTGTGCAAAGATATACACATTTTAAATAAAGGACTCTATTGAGGTTTGTTGCATTATTATTCCCATTTACTATATTAACTTCCATGGCTCTGTGTAAGCCATTAAACATTGTGAGTTTTAACGAAGTTCCTGTTCCAGTTACAGACACACAAAAGAGATCAATTTTATACTCAAACAATGTAAAGATAAATGGAGTAGATCATAATATTAGCTATAACACAATTGCTAGAAGTGGTGACGCTATAGGTGGTAATATATTTGGCCTAATATATGATAAAAATGGTAAAGCTATAATGAATAAAGATGGCACACCAAAAATTAGCAACGATAATGACTTTAGTTCTCTCCATAAAGTAGGCAAGAAACTTTTTATGATTTCTCATTTTGAAACAAGACCTGCAGCTATGTATATAACAGAATTAATTCAAGATAAAAATAGTGGCAAACTAACGCCAATCAACACAAAAAATATTGATTTTTCAAGCTTTAATGGACTTCATGTACCATGTGCTGGTTCTGTAACTCCATGGAACTCACATCTTGGAAGCGAAGAGTATCCAGCTGATATGCGTCTAGTTGATAGTGCTGGTCATCTTGATGAAACATATGATGCTATGGGAGAGTATTTTGGTGGCGATTTAAAAGCTATGAATCATTATGACTATGGTTGGATTCCAGAAGTGAAAGTGATTAATGAAAAAGGTGATGTAAGAGTTCAAAAACATTATGCAATGGGGAGATTTTCTCACGAGTTAGCCTATGTAATGCCTGATAAAAAAACTGTATATTTACCTGATGATGGCACTAATGGTACATTTTTTAAATTCATAGCATCAAAGCCATCAGATTTGTCCGTTGGTGAACTTTTTGCTGCTAAATGGATACAAACTTCAAGCACCAATGGAGGAGCGGCAAATATCAAGTGGATTAGCCTAGGAGTAGTAAGCGATAAAATTATCAAAAGAGTACTGAACACAAAACCAAAGTTTAGAGATATATTTGATGTTGGAAATAGAGATTTAAACAATAAATGTCCAAATGGCTTTAGTGAGGCTAATCACGCTGGACTAAATGAATGTTTGAGAGTAAAAAAAGGAATGGATATAGTAGCCTCTAGGCTAGAGAGTGAGAGGTATGCTAGCATAAAAGGTGCTACTAGTGAGTTTTCAAAAATGGAAGGAATCACATATAACCCACAAAGAAATGAACTCTATATGTCAATTGGAAGATTAGATTATGGTATGGAGAACAATAAAATACAAGGCAAGAGCGATATAAAGAATGATATGGGTGGAAAAAATGACATTAGGCTGGATTATAACAAATGTGGAGTTGTTTATAAGATGGCTCTACAAGGGTATAATGTCGTATCAATGGAAGGTCTTGTTGTTGGTACTCCTATGACAAAGGATTTGAATTCTAATAGCTGTAATCTGAACAATATATCTATGCCTGATAACTTAACTTTTATGCCAAATAGTGATACTCTTATTATAGGAGAAGATACATCATACCACCAAAACGATATGATGTGGGCGTATAATCTAACTAATAAAACTTTAACAAGAATAGAGACAACACCATATGGTTCTGAAACAACATCGCCATATTATTATCCAAATATAAATGGGTTTGGATACCTTATGAGTGTAGTGCAACATCCATATGGAGAGAGTGATGAAAATGAGTTAAAAAACAAAGATGACTTAAAAGCATATACTGGATATATAGGAGCATTTCCACTCATCAAATAACAGACAATAAATATTTTATATTTTATTAAGATTTATAGGAATACAATATTGCACAAATAAGGAATACATATGGATACAATCTATCAAAATTTAGACAAAATAGCTAAAAATACAGAACATGAAGAAGATTTAGGGGCAATTTTAGAGATTAAAAATGAACTTTCACTTTTGAAGTCAAAGAAAGGTTTGATGCAATTAGTTGGAAAAAAACGAATTTCTAGAGTTATCAAAGATATTTCATATGAAAAAGAGCTAGAGAGCCTTCAAGTTGAGTTAATTAAACTACAAAACTGGATTTATGATAACAATAAACGAATGATGATAATCTTTGAGGGTCGTGACGCAGCAGGTAAAGGTGGAGCCATTAAAAGATTTACTCAATACCTTAATCCTAGAAAATTTAGAGTCGTTGCACTGCAAAAGCCTACCGAGGTGGAGACGGGACAGTTTTACTTTCAGAGATATTTTAGTCATCTACCTAATCCTGGAGAGATAGCATTTTTTGACCGTAGTTGGTACAATCGTGCAATTGTAGAACCAGCATTTAAATTTTGCACAAAAGAGCAGTATGAGAAATTTATAAGAGAAGTTCCAGAGATAGAACATGCGCTTATAGATGATGGAATCATACTGATTAAATTTTGGTTTAGTATCAATAAAGCTACCCAAAAAGCGAGATTTAAAGAGAGATTATCAAATCCACTAAAGCATTGGAAGCTAAGTCCTGTGGATGAAAAAGCACAAGAGTTATGGGATGAGGTAACTCAATATAAAGAAGAGATGTTTAGTAAAACTCATACTGGCTTTTCGCCATGGATAATAGTTAAGAGTAATGATAAAAAAAGAGCTAGACTAGAAGCCATCAAATATGTACTGGCACAAGTAAATTATAGTGAAAAAGATGAAGAAAGCATAAATCTTCGTCATGACCCTGAGATTGTAGAGAGATACCATAGACGAACTCATAGTGAGAATTAGATTTTAAATCTACCATCGCTTTTACATAAATGTTTTAAAATACATTCATCACAAAGTGGATTGATCGCCTTGCAATGGTAGCGTCCAAAGATTACCATTGCTTGATGAAGCAGATGTAGCTCGGTTTTAAATTTTTTAGTTAGCTCTTCTTCTGTTTTTAGTGCAGTCTTAGCGTCGCTTAATCCAAGTCTATGAGCCACGCGAAAAACATGCGTGTCCACAGCTATACAATTCACCCCTAGATATTCTGATAAAACAACATTAGCTGTTTTTTGACCAACTCCAGCTAGACTCATTAAGTCTTTTTGATTTAGAGGCACTTCACCGTTGAAATTCTCAACCAAGCTTTGTGCCATTTTGATTAAATTCCCAGCTTTCACATTAAAAAACGAACAACTGTTTATCATTGATTTGACTTCAATTATATCGCTATTGGCTAAATCATTTGGCGTAGGAAATTTATTGAATAAAGCTGGAGTGATAATGTTAACTCGTTTATCTGTGCATTGTGCAGAGAGCATCACGGCTATTAAAAGCTCATATATATTTGTATAATCCAGCTCAGTTACACCGTTGGGATATTGTTCTAGAAAAATACTTTTAATTGCTTCTGTTTCTGATCTGGTAGCTTTTTTTATCTTTTTATTCATTTTTGAATTGTACAAAATCATTTGTTAATTAATGATTTATTAGGATAAAATACACTTAATATGTTAATGAAATGGAGTCAAGAGTGTATAAACTAATACTAATTTTTTTACTTCTTGTTTTGAATGTAAATGCTGAGGATATTGCTGTAGTAAATGGAAAAGTTATTACAACAGATGATGTCAATTATTTGATGAGGCAAAATGGCTCTTTGGCTAATTTGGCAAATCTAAGTAATGCAGAAAAACTGGCAATTAGAGAAAGACTAATAGAGAAAGCACTATTTTTAGAAGCAGCCAAGAAGACGAAAATAGAACAATCGCCACAATTTATAACTAATCTAGCTAGGCTAAAAGATGATTTACTTGTGGATATGTGGCTCAAAAATCAGATGAACTTTTTAATTGTGAGTGATGGAGAAGCAAGAGATTTTTATGACAAAAATAAGGCTAAATTTACAGAGCCTACAAGAATTCATCCGAGGCAAATATTGGTAGACAATCAGCCACAAGCGAATAATATAATAGTAGCACTAAAAAATCTAAAAGGCGAGATGTTGAGAAATACTTTTATTGCAATAGCAAATTACTATTCAATAGACAAAGCTCGTAGTAATGGTGGAGATATGGGGCTTATGTCAAAAGACCAAATGAATCCATCATTTGCTTCTATTGCTTGGAGTATTCCATCAAAGAGTATATATAAAAAACCAATCAAAACCAATTTAGGTTATCATATAGTCTATGTAGAAGAGAAGCTTGAGCATAAACTTATTCCATTCGAATTAGTCAAGCAAGATATAGTAGCAACATTAAAGCAAAAACAGTTTGCAATATATTTATCACAAGTAGCCAAAGATATGAAAAGTAAAGCCAAAATCATCGTACCCCGTTAATGGTTTGTTTATTATGTTTCGATATAATACTGCCATTAATATAGGAATACTATATAATTAAATAAAATGTACCAAAAGGAAAACAATGAAAAAGACTTTATTAATCGCAACAATCTCTGCAATATTCGCTACAAATGCTCTTGCTGATAGCACTATCGGTTCAGTTGATGGAGTACTTATATATAAATCAGAAGCAGAAAATGCAGTAAAAGCACTAAGTGGTGGCAAGACAACTTACGATAAATTAACTGATGCCGAGAAAAAACAAGTTGTTAATGTTATCGCACCAAGTAAAATGATAGAAAAAGCAGCAAGAAGTCAATTGTCTCAAAAAGAAGAGACAGCAGCACTAGCTAGCTACTGGATGCAAAAAAAGATGATATCTACAAATGTAAGTGACGCAGAAGCTCAAGCTTATTATAATAAAGTGAAAAATGCAGCAAAAGACAAAAAGAAAGTTCCAGCATTTGCGAAAGTGAAAGCTCAAATCATAATGCAATTAAAACAAGAAAAAATAATATCAGCACTTATGAAAGATGTAAAAGTAGTAGCGAACTAAGAGAGCCATAGATGTCACTATTAAATTTTATAAAAGCTGGTGTTGTTACTGGAGATGATTTGCAAACACTTTTTAGTATTGCAAAAAAAGAAGAGTTTGCTATTCCTGCTGTTAATGTGGTTGGTTCAAGCTCAATTAACGCAGCACTTGAAGTAGCAAGAGTGGCAAAATCTCCAATTGTTATACAATTTTCTAATGGCGGCGGCGCATTTAATGGTGGAAAAAGTTTACCTTCAGATACATCAGCAGTATTAGGCTCGATAGCTGGAGCGTTGCATGTACACACATTAGCTGAGGCTTATGGTGTTCCTGTTGTTTTACATACAGATCATGCCGCCAAAAAACTTTTACCTTGGATAGATGCGTTGCTAGATGCCAGTGAAAAACATTTTGCGATTCATGGAAAACCACTATTCTCATCTCATATGCTTGACCTTAGCGAAGAGCCATTAGAGGAAAATATAGCAATATGTAAAGAGTATTTAGTTCGTATGGATAAAATTGGAATGACACTTGAGATTGAGCTTGGAGTGACAGGTGGTGAAGAGGATGGTGTGGATAATAGCGATGTGGACAATGCACTGCTATACACACAACCAAGTGAAGTAGCATATGCATACAAAGAGCTAAGCGAAGTTAGTAATAGATTTACTATAGCTGCATCATTTGGAAATGTACATGGCGTTTATAAGCCTGGCAATGTTGTGCTTACACCATCTATTTTGGATAATTCCCAAAAACATATCCAAGAACAATTCAAAACTAGTGATAAAAAGCCAGTTAATTTTGTTTTTCATGGTGGTTCTGGTTCACTTTTGAGTGACATTAGAGAAGCAATAGGGTATGGTGTAATTAAGATGAATATAGATACTGATACACAATGGGCATACTGGGATGGCGTGAGAAAATATGAAGCCTCATACCATGATTATTTACAAGGTCAAATTGGAAATCCTGATGGAGAAGATAAACCAAATAAAAATTATTATGACCCTAGAAAATTCCTTAGAGCAGGTGAGGAGTCAATGGTGGCTAGACTTATGCAAGCCTATGAAGATTTAAACGCACTTAATAGAAACTAAACTTAAACTAATTATTATAAGCTTCCTATTTTTGTAGCTGTGAGAAATATATACTCTCTCCCAGTTATGGTTACTCTAAACTTTTTTTGCTGTAAGTATTTTTTTGCAAATATCACATCATTGTATAATAGCGACATCTCTGAATAGTTATAATTTGGTGCCATTGCACCATATATAAGCTCTCCACCTATCCATCTACTATTTGGGAATCCAAGGATTATAGCCCCATTGATGCCTAGATAATTCTGTACCAAATTCATCAGAAATAGTTTGTAGTTAATAGAGGGGCTTTGCAAAGTTCCAATTGATATTATCAGATCAAATTTACCTAAATTAAGCTCATCTATGTCGTTTATATCTGATGCATAAAAATTATTGGTTGGAAATCTATTTCTAGCCTCGTTAATCGCTGTTATGCTGTGGTCAATTCCTACTAATTTTAGATTTTCAAACTCCTCTTTGCTTAACATCTCTTTTATTAGTGCAAATTCATCACCTCTATTTATCCCTATATTTAGTATATTCTTTCTATTTTTTATCCTAACTGACGATAAGGCATGGGCATATGCATTCAAAAAAGTAGGCTCTTCATTCTTGTTGATACGATTAAATAAAGAATTAACTCCATACTTTTCAACCCTATCTATATCATTTTTGAGATGGAATGAGCTTTCTTTGTTGAGTTTTTCAAATGTAATTTGAACTAATTTTTCATTCACAATTTTTGGTGTTAAGATTTTGCAATGCAACATCTCAGCTAGATTAATCCACGCTTTATATCCCCTATAAATATATTCTATATCCTCCAGCTCAACTATCTCACCACTATATTTGTCACTAAATATATCTGGATTTACAACTTGCAACACTACATTGTTGCTACTGGCAAGAGAATCTTTTAGTTGGTTAATAATCTCAAACATTGATTGATTTGTATATTGCACTGTTTTCATGGCGATATTATACTAAAAAAATAGCCAATGCACTATTCAACGCGTATATATCAATATTGAGATATAATTTCATATATACAACTGCACTCTTGATAAAATCCATGAAAATATTTACTCAATTTGCCTTAAGGAAAAAACATATGTTATTTACAGATTTAAATTTATCAGCCCCATTAATAAAAGCGATAAACGATGAGGGCTACACAACCCCAACACCAGTACAGGCTGCGGCGATACCACTTATACTAGAGGGTAGAGATATGCTAGCAGGTGCTCAGACAGGAACTGGCAAGACAGCTGGTTTTACGCTTCCTATGCTAGAGATTTTGAGTAGAACTCAAAACCCACAAGCCAAAAGACATGCACCAAGAGCTTTAATACTGACACCCACTAGAGAATTAGCAGCACAGGTTGGAGAAAGCGTAAAGACTTATGGAAAATATCTTCCATTTAAAAGCACGGTTGTATTTGGTGGAGTTGGTATTGTACCTCAGATTAAAGCATTCCAAAACGGTGTAGATATAATTATCGCAACACCAGGTAGATTACTTGATCATATCTCGCAAAAAACAGTGGATTTGAGTAAAATAGAGATATTAGTACTAGATGAAGCAGATAGAATGCTAGATATGGGATTTATCAAAGATATACAAAAAGTTATTAAAATCATACCTAAAAATAGACAAACTCTACTATTTTCAGCTACATATTCAGATGAGATAAAAAAGCTTTGTGATTCAATATTAACAAAACCTGCAACAGTAGAAGTGGCTAGAAGAAATGAGTCAAATCACCTAGTTACTCAAAGTGTAATATTGGTTGATTGTAAACGAAAAACAGAGCTTCTTGGTGAGCTGATAGCTAAAAACAGTTGGGAACAAGTTCTTGTGTTTACAAGAACAAAACATTTTGCCAATAAAGTAGCAGAGTATCTACAAACAAAAGGAATTACCTCAGCTGCAATACATGGCAACAAAAGCCAAAGTGCAAGAACAAAAGCACTAGCAGATTTCAAATCAAGAGCAACTAGAGTGCTTGTAGCAACTGATATAGCCGCAAGGGGACTTGATATTGATCAATTGCCTCATGTGGTTAATATAGAACTTCCTAATGTACCAGAGGATTATGTACATCGTATTGGTCGTACTGGCAGAGCTGGAAACGAGGGAGAGGCTATTTCACTTGTATGTATAGATGAAAATGACTATTTGAGAAATATTGAAAAACTTATCAAAAAGTCTATTGATAAAAGTACAGTAGATGGATTTGAGCCAGACCCAGCTATAAAAGCTGAACCTATTTTGCAAGGTAGAGGCGGCAAGGGTGGTGGACGAGGAGGAAATAATAGTCGTCCAAGAACGGATGGTAGAAAACCACAAGATAGTAAGCCAAGAGATAGTAGATCAAGAGATAGCAGACCAAAGAGATAAGTATATTTACTTTTCTTTAGTCTCTTTCATCTCTTCGCCTTTTAGCATTCTAGCCTCATACAAAAAACATGATGGCTTGAAATCAATTTTCTTATTTTTATCATAACTAGCCATTGAGAGATATAGCTTTTCTTTGGCTCTTGTAACAGCTACATAAAATAGTCGTCGTTCCTCATCAAGATCACCACCTCTACTCATTAGTTTTGTATTTGGGAATCTACCTTCCATGAGATCCACCACATACACTTCTGTGAACTCAAGTCCTTTACTTGCATGCACTGTAAGTAGATTTACCCCATCGCCTTGAGTTAGCTCGTTGCCACCAAGTATCATGGCATTTAAAAATCTAATCAACTCTTTATAGTGAGATGAAAGTTCTAAAAATAGCTTCGCTTTTTGGTATATTCGCTCACTTGCTTGAGTTTTGTTTGAACTATCAACTTCTCCATTTTTTGCCCTAGCTCTAGCAGTAGAGAGCTGATCAACAATTGTGGAGTATAGTTTTGAGGCTACTATTTTTCTGACCATTTTGGCTGGATTTTTTTCATCATAAAGCGATTTCATAAGTTCTAAATATGAGCTAAAGAACTCCATATTTTCTGGTGTTGCCTTGGGGTGTCTGCCTATTGGATGAGAAGCTAGAAGTGATTTCTGGTTTGTTGGCGTTAGCTCTTCATCACCAAATAGACCGGCTTGAGTTAGATGTGAGGTAGTCTTTGGAATGTCAGTTTTAATAGGGGCATATAACCCTCGCTTAAATGAACCATCTCCAAAATGCACAAGTGCTTGATAAAACTCTTTGGCCGTGGCCGCACCAACTCCTCTGCCATATTCAAATATATGTAAAAATGCCATAATATCTTTTTGATTGGCTATTAGACTTAGAAAATCAAGTAAAAACTTTACCTCCCTAGCATCAAAAAAACTACTTCCACCTTTTCGTTTACATGGAATACCCAATTCTCTTAGCATTGCCTCCACTCCATCTGCACTTGAGTTGTTACGAAATATTACCGCAATATCATTTGATGGTATATGAGATGTTTTAATAGAGTGTGCTATGGCATGATACTGCTCAAAAAGCTCATGATAAGCTAGTAGTCTAGGCGAGAGGTCTTTTCCCTCTTTGCCGACTTTTAATTGTTTTGGATAAATTCTTGGATTATGCTCAATAACACGATTGGCTAGCGAGAGTATAGAAGCCGTTGAGCGATAGTTTGTGGCAAGCGTAAATACGCTAGCACCTTTATATCTTGTGGAAAAAGTAGAAATATTTTCAATATTCGCACCATTAAATGCATATATGCTTTGATCATAATCGCCTACACAAAATAATGAATTTGGATTCATAGCATCCACTAGTGAACTTTGAAGTGTATTGGTGTCTTGATACTCATCCACAAGAATTTCATAAAAATCCATTGGATTAGTCTTAACTTCATCTATTGTTCTAAGCAATAAATCATTAAATGATACAAATCCATATGATATTTTTTCACTCTCAAATCCATCAATAACTGCTAAATATAGATTTATAAATGGTTGATGGTCAGGGTAGCTCTCTAAAAACCAATCTTCAAATAACTCCAAGGAAGCGTTTTGATATAAACTGTAAAGATCATATAAATATAGAGCCGAGAATGGCGAGACGTCTGTATTTGCACTACTAAAATTATACTTTTCATATATACTTTTAAAAAGTGTTTTTAGTTCATTTGGTTGTTTTAAAATAACATTAGCATTTTTAGCCTTTAGCCATCTGTAACCAACCGCATGAAATGTTCCTGCTTCTATCTTTGATACGACATCTTTTGGAAAATATCGCTCCAATCTAGCGATCATCTCTCCAGCAGCTTTATTTGTAAAAGTTAGAAGTAAAATACGATTTGGCTCAACCCCACTTCTCAGTAGATGAGTTATACGCCCAACTATAGTAGATGTCTTACCAGTTCCTGCACTAGCAATGATGAGATTATGTCCAATTGGTGCTAAAGCTGCCTGAAGTTGTTCGGCATTTAGCCCATTTAGTGCCATATAAAAATCTCCTCATAATTGAATTCGCATTGTATCCAAAAAATGGTTATGAAGTGTCATTAAATATCTTTGCAGATGATTTTTGATATAATATACAAAGTAATTTTAGAAACGAGCAACATGATAAATAAAACTCCTCATATACCAGTATTATTCAATGAGGTTATGGATAGTTTTATTGGTATGAGTGATGGTTATTTCGTGGATTGCACCATGGGATATGCAGGTCATAGCATGGGTATTTTAGATAGATTTACGAATATAAAACATATTGGTATTGATAGAGATACTGAAGCATTAGAATTTTCAAAAAATAAACTAATAGATTTTGAGTCCAGAATCACTTTTCATCATGGTACTTTTTCGAGCGTTTTGCCAACTCTTAGGGATAAAAATATTGTCGGGGTGTTAGCAGATTTTGGTGTATCATCACTGCAGCTAGATAAAAAATCAAGAGGTTTTTCTTTTACGAGTGAGACTCTTGATATGCGAATGGATAACAGTAGTGAGCTTAGTGCATTTGAAGTTGTAAATGAATATAGTAGTGAAAAATTAGAATATATATTTGAAAATTATGGAGAGATAACACAAGCCAAAGAGTTAGCCCAAGCTATAATAAATGCAAGAATTGGAAGTAAAATAACAAGTGCAAAAGAGCTTAGTGATATCATAGTCAAAACTTTACCAAAGTTTGGTAAAATCCATCCTGCAACACTTGCATTTCAGGCTATTAGAATCGAGGTCAATAACGAGCTAGGAGAGATTGAAAAGCTACTAGATGAGCTTGAAATTTCCCATAATAATAGAGAGATAGTGTCACTTATTACTTTCCATTCTCTTGAAGATAGGCTTGTGAAAAATAGATTTCAAAAGTGGAGTAAGAATTGTATCTGCGATATTAGAGCTATGAGATGCACATGTGGTAATAATCACGCTATAGGCAAGATAATCACAAAAAAACCAATAACAGCGTCACAAGAGGAACTAAAAGTAAATCCTAGAAGTAGAAGTGCAAAACTAAGAACCTTTAAATTTATCAATAAAATGGAGAAAAAATAGTGACTGAAAATAGATCTGGACTTCCATGGAGTACAATAAAAATAACTCTATTTTCTTTTATATTAATACTATTGTTGGCAATACCAAAGATATATCTTAGTACCCAGATTTATTATACAAGTAGAATTGTGAATGATCTCCGCCAAGATGTAACAGTTTTGGAATCTCAAAAGGAGATGCTAGCAGATAATATTGAGTTACTAAAGTACAAAAGAGATATAACTGATATGATAGAATGTGAACAAGAATGATTATATCAGCTAAAATTAGTATAATAAAAAACCAAATAAATAAAGGAAAAAAGAGATGAGTATATTTAGAGATGATGATGATTTTTTGAGTTCTACACCAGCTAGTAACTACTTTAGTATTGCTAAAACAGCAAATGAAAATATAGTTGAGCTTGAAATTGGAAAGATGTTTAGAAGATTGGCTTTGGCTGAAAAGATGCTTGAAGAAAGAGATTTGGAAGATGAGTATGAGAAACAATTAAAAGCATTGATTGTTAGTGAAGATTTAGATAATAGAACTAATAGTATTTATATTGAGTTGGTTGGCAATATTGTCACGCAGTGTGAATAAGGTTAATTAGTGCTAAATAAAGTAGAGCTAAAAATTGAGCAATATATAGTTTCTCTTGAGCATGCAGAGATATACAGACTATATAAAATGCTTCCAGTTGGTAAAAGATTGCGTGCAAAATTAATCACCTATATAGCTGGCGGTGACTTAGAGTCTATTAAACTTGCTGCTATTGTGGAGATGATACACGCTGCTAGTTTGCTTCACGATGATGTGATTGACGATGCTACCGTTAGACGAGGAAGAGATTCTATTAATGCAATATATGGAAATAAAACAGCCATAATGCTAGGAGATATACTTTATTCAAAAGGATTCAATGAGCTAACAAAACTTGACAGTAAAATAGCAGATGTGATTTCAGATGCAGTCATTAAGCTTAGTATTGGAGAACTTGATGATGTAAATATATCAAAAAGTTTTTGCATAGACAAAGATCAGTATATTAAAATGATATATGGAAAAACAGCTTCTTTAATGGAAGCTAGTGCAAGCTCAGCAGCCATACTGGCTGGTAAAGTATATGAAAAGTATGCAATATATGGAAAAAATTTAGGAATAGCATTTCAAATGATTGATGACTTGCTCGATATTACGGCTACAAGCGATACTCTCGGTAAGCCTGCACTGCATGATTTCAAAGAGGGTAAAACGACCTTGCCATATATTTATCTATATGAATTATTGGATGATAAAGATAAAATCAAGCTAAAAAATATGCATAAAAAAACTCTTACAGCTAGTGAAAGTAGTTGGGTGCTAGAACAGATGAGCAATCATAATATTCCAACTATATGCTACAATGAGGCAAAAGTTTTGGTACTTGAAGCCATGGAGCTTATGAGAGAAGAGGACGAAGAAAAGCTCTATATGATAGCAAATGAGATGATAGATAGGGAATATTAATGTATTATCAAGCGATTAGTTTCAACTATAAAAATTGTTCTTTGGAAAATAGAGAGATATTAGGCTTTAAATCTGATGATGAGAAAAAAGCATTTCTAAATAAAATGGTAGCCTTTGATTTTATTCATGAGGTCTTTATAATATCAACTTGTAATCGTATAGAGATTGTAACTGCAAACAAAAATAATTTTGCTACATATCATACATTACTAGGCACAATGAGTGAACATAGTGGAATTAATTTTCACCAGCTTAAAGATATGATGAAAAGCTATGATGATAAAGAGGCAGTTAGGCATATTTTTTCAGTAATATCATCGCTAGATTCTCTAGTTGTTGGTGAGTCACAAATCACAGGGCAAGTTAAAGATGCATTTAAATTTTCTTATGAAAACAAGACTGCTGGCAAAAAACTAAATCGTTTAGTATCATATGGTGTGAAATGTGCCGCCCAAATTCGTAAAGATACACAAATCTCTGCAAATCCGATATCTATCGCCTCTGTAGCAGTATCTCAGGCAAGTGAAGTCTTGCAAGATACTATTGCTGGAATGACAGCAATAGTAGTGGGTACAGGCGAGATGGGGATTTTGGCAACAAAGCACCTAATTCGTATAGGATGTGATGTGGTTTTGCTAAGTAGAGATACAGAAAAAGCAAAGCTCATTGCATCTGAAATTAGTGAAAATGTGAAAGTCGCACAAATAGAGCAGTTGGAAAAATATATGAATAGATATAGGTTGCTTTTTACAGCAACTGCATCACCAAGCACTATTATTACAAAAGAGATGATTGAAGAATGTGATTTTCATAGATTATGGTTTGACATGGCAATTCCTAGAGATATAGAAGATATTGTAGATGATAAGATTATGATTTATCGTATTGATGATTTACAAAAGATATCCAACAGTAATCACGCTCTGCGAGAAGAGCAAGCACTAGTTGCCACAGAACTAGTAGACAGATATGAAGAAGATTTTTTTAAATGGTTACAAGCTCTATCAATAGAGCCAGTAATTAAAGGTCTAAGAGAGCAGGCAAAAGAGGCAATATGTAGTGAGCTTGATAGGGCAATCTCAAAAGGCTTTGTATCTAGTGAAAATAGAGATAATATGAAGAAAATGGCGACACAAATGTTTAATAAATTTCTTCATAATTCCACTCAAAAAATGAGACAAAGTACAAAAGATAAAGATGGGGCATCAATCATAGAGGCGATACAAAGTATCTTTGAAATCAATACGGATAATATTGACCCAAAACAGTACAAAAATGAACACCATACTAAAGGATACGAATCGTGAGATTTTCAAATTTACTAATACCAACACTAAAAGAAGTGCCAAATGATGCTACATTGGCTAGTCATATTTACCTGCTTAGAGGTGGATTTATACAAGGTGTTGGAAGCGGTCTTTATAATTTCTTGCCACTAGGTAAAATAGTATTAGATAAAGTGCGAAGCGTAGTAAAAGAAGAGCTTGATGCTGTAAATGCTCAGGAAGTAAGTTTAGGTTTTGTAACCCCTGCGTCTATGTGGAGAGAGAGTGGTAGATTTGAAAAATATGGCAAAGAACTTTTGCGTTTTAAAGATAGAAAAGATAATGACTTCGTGCTTGGTCCAACACATGAAGAGATGATGGTAAATCTAGTTAAACAAACAGTCAAAAGTTATAAACAGCTACCACTTAATTTGTATCAGATAAATCTAAAATTCAGAGATGAGATTCGTCCACGATTTGGACTTATGAGAGGTCGTGAATTTTTAATGAAAGATGGATATAGTTTCCATGTAAATGAAGAAGATATGCGTAGAGAGTTTGCTCTTATGGAGGAGACTTATAAGCGTATTTTTACTAGATTAGGGCTTGAATTTAGAGTTGTTGAAGCTGATAGTGGTGCTATTGGTGGGAGTGGAAGCAAAGAGTTTATGGTTCTAGCTAATAGTGGTGAGGATACAATAGTAGTTTGTGAGAATTGTGAATATGGTGCAAATATTGAAGCTGCAATCAGAGCCGATGTAGTATGTACAGATACCGCACCAGATGCTTTGTTTGCAAAATTTAACACACCAAATATAAAAACAATAGACGATTTGAGCGAATTTTTCAAGGTCAATCCATACTACATAGTGAAAACAGTAGTGATGAGGGCATTATACGATGAAGGCAAAAGTGAAATTGTTTTATTTGTACTGAGAGGTAGTGATATATTAGAAGAGACAAAAGCCTGTAATGCCGTAAAAGCAAATGAGCTTGTGGAGGTTAGTCAAGAAGAGCTTAGTGAAATAGGGCTAGTGGCTGGATATATGGGGGCGGTTGAATTGGGTGTAGATATTAAAATTATTGCAGATAACTCGCTTAAAAATGCTACAAATATGATATGCGGTGCCAATGTGGAGAATTATCATTTTGTGGGTGCTGGTAGTGAGCAGATGACCGCATCTTATCATGACATATCAGCAGTACTCGAGGGCGATGTTTGTAGCTGTTGTGGTGGAAGATTGACATATACAAAAGGGATAGAAGTAGGGCATATTTTCCAATTGGGAACTAGGTATAGTGAGCCATTAAAAGCAGAGTTTCTGAATGAAAATGGAAAAACGCAACCATTTGTAATGGGAACATATGGAATAGGAGTCAGTAGACTACTAGCAGCTATAATAGAGCAACATCATGATGAAAAAGGGTGTATTTGGACAAAAGAGAGTAGCCCATTTGATATTCATATAATAGTTTCAAATTCAAAAGATGAAAATCAAACTAATTATGCAAATAGCATATATGATGAACTAAAATATGCAAATATTTCTGTTTTGCTGGATGATAGAAAAGAAAGATTTGGATTTAAGATGAAAGATTGTGAGTTAATTGGCATACCTAATATCCTTATCGTTGGTCAAAAACTTGATGATGGAATTGTAGAGCTCAAAAGAAGAACTGAAGCTGATGGTGTAGAGTTTAAATTAGATGCTCTGTTGGCAGAAATAAAAAATAGGATTTAACTTGAAATTTTGGCTTGTACTTATATTTATAGTTGCTGAATTTTATATAACTTCTAAAGCTATATCAATGATTGGTTTTTGGTGGGTTATGGCACTTTTCTTTGCTTCATTTCTTGCTGGAATAGCGATGTTAAAAAATGCTCATTTTTTAATTGCATCAAATATATATGGGCTGTTCGCGAGCCAAGATGGTGCCAAAAAAGTATACACAAGTGGAATATTTTTTTTAGTTGGAGCAATTTTATTTATTATACCAGGAGTGCTTAGTGACATAATTGGATTTTTGTTAATTTTATACTCTTTTTATTTACAAACATCAGGTACAATTACAAATAAAACAACAAAAAAACAAAAGGATTCAGATGTCATTGATGCGGAAATTATCAGCAGTCACACTATTAGCAATAATAGCAACAGCAAACATAGCATGTAGTGCAGCAAATAAACCAGAGAGCAATGCAGGCGTTGATCAGCAAGCTTTGGTTAAATTTGTAAAAAATAATGTCGTTAAAAATAGAGATGTTAAAGTTTTAGGCATTGATATCGTAGAAGAAAAAACAGTTCCAGAACTTCCAGGTTGGAATGTTGTGATGCTTACCATGAATCTTGAATACCAAGGACAAAGAGTAAAAGCACCTGAAACTTTTTTCATAAAAGATGGCATTATAGCTCCAGTTTTAATAGATCTAAAATCAAACACTAATTATAAAGAAGTAATAAAGCCAACAGTTCCACAAAGTGCATACAATAAGGAGCATTTGGTAGCTGGAAATGAAAATGCAAAACATAAAATTCTAGTTTTCTCAGACCCAATGTGTCCATTTTGTCAAGAGATTGTTCCTGATTTATTGAAATCAGCTACACTTAACCCAGATGATATCGCTGTATATTATTATCATTTGCCACTTGCTCAAATACATCCTGTGTCTCCAGCATTGACTCAAATAATGCATATAGCTGGGTCACAAGGCAAGAATGATATGATAGCGAAAATATATGCTTTGAAAATTAGTCCAAGCGAAACCAATCCAGCAGTTATAGCTAAGGCAGTAAAGGCTCAAACTGGATTTGTTGTAACTCCTGCGCAGATGAGTAAACCTACTGTTCTTGCAGCTTTGAAAGCTGATGAGGATATGGCAGCTAAACTTATGGTTAGTGGTACACCGACGATATTTATTGATGGCAAACTTGACAAGATGAGAGAAGGCTACAAAACTCTAGTTACGAAGAAATAAAATGAATGAGATAATTATAGCCACAAGGGCAAGTAATCTAGCACTTTGGCAGGCATATTTTGTAAAAAGTCATATAGAGAAAAATTTTGATATAAAAGTTGTGCTTATTGAGATAACAAGTATAGGTGACAAAGTGCTTGATCGTCCTTTGGCTCTAATAGGTGGCAAGGGACATTTCACGAAAGAACTTGAAGATGCAATGTTAGAAGGTAAGGCGCATATGGCTGTGCATTCTCTTAAAGATGTACCAACATACATCCCTGATGGTCTTTCTCTTGTTGCTATTACGCAAAGACAGGATCAAAGCGATGTTCTATTATCTCATAAATATAATTCACTTGATGAGTTGCCACAAGGAGCAGTAGTAGGCACAACAAGTCTTAGACGAAGAATGCAACTTCTATCAAAAAGACCAGACCTTAAAGTAAAAGACTTACGAGGTAATGTAAACACACGCCTACGAAAACTAAAAGATGGCGAATATGATGCTATTATTTTGGCATTTATCGGACTTCATAGACTTGATTTACTCAAAGATATTCCTTTTGTAGAAAAACTAACATTTATGCTTCCTCCAATGGGTCAGGCCTCACTTGGTATTGAGATAATTGATAACAATCCACTAGTGTATGAAATAGCTATGAGTTTAAATGATGAGTATAGTTTTTTGTGTGCTAAACTAGAACGAGATTTTGTATCTGCTATAGGGGCTGGTTGTTCTGCACCAGTAGCTGTGAATGCCGTTATGGAGGATGATATTGTGACTATTAGAGCAATGATAGGATATCCGAACGGAACTCACATTATGGAGCATACACTTCATTCTAGTATGGAAGATAGTGATGAGCTTGGCTTTGAGTTGGCAAATATAATGATAAAAGATGGAGCTTTGGAGCTATTAAAGAATGCTGAAGAGTTGGCATTTAAAGAAGAGATGCCACACAGATTATAATACTAAAGGTAAAAGTTGAAAGATGCACTAGAATGGTTTGAAAAAAATGGTGGTGTAAAAGTCATAAATGAACCACTTGATGTAGAGTTGGAAATCCCACATGTTGCATATTTAGATATAAAAACACCAAATGCAACTCCTTTATTGTTTACAAATCCAATATCAAAAAGACTTGGTATAAAATATGATATGCCAGTACTAATGAATCTTTTTGCAAGTAAAGAATTAACAAAACAAATCTTTGAACAACATCCAGATGAGATAGCTAATAATATCGGTTGGCTACTAAAGATGAAGCCTCCAAAAGGATTTATTGAAAAGATTAAAATGCTTCCTAAATTATGGAAATTAAAAAGCGTTTTCCCGAAAAGATTATCAAGAAGAGGTCTGTGCCAAGAGGAAATTTTGACAGGAGATGAGATAGATTTAAGCAAACTTCCTATACTCAAAACATGGAGTGAGGATGGTGGTAGATTTATCACTATGGGGCAAACATACACAACAAGTTTAGATGGCCAAGTGAGCAATGTTGGTATGTATCGTCTTCAAGAGTATGACAAAAATCATCTTGGTATGCATTGGCAAATACACAAAGATGGGGCTCATTTTTTTCATGAGTATAAAAAAGCTGGCAAAAAAATGCCAGTTAGTATCGCAATTGGCGGTGATCCACTCTATATATGGTGTGGACAAGCACCTATGCCTAGTGGGATGTTTGAACTTATGCTTTATGGTTTAGTGAGAGGTGAAAATGCAAAACTAGTCAAGTCAATTACAAATGATATTTATGTGCCACATGATGTAGATATTGTAATTGAAGGTTTTGTAGATCCAAGTGTTAGTCGTATTGAAGGTCCATTTGGTGACCATACTGGATACTATACGCTAGAAGAGGAATTTCCAGTAGTGGAAATAACAGCCATAACCATGAAGAAAAGAGCAGTTTTTCATGCCACTGTTGTTGGCAAACCACCACTTGAGGATAAGTATATGGGCTGGGCTACTGAGCGAATATTTTTACCTCTACTAAAGCCTATGACACCTGATTTGATTGATTATCATATGCCAGAAAATGGAGTATTTCATAATCTAGTGTTGGTAAGTATGCATACATTATACAAGGGGCATGCAAAGCAATTTATGCATGCATTTTGGGGTGTTGGGCAGATGAGCTTTGTGAAGCATGCCATCTTTGTGGGTGATGATGCTCCAGCTTTGAGTGATTATGAAAATATTAGTAGATATATACTCAATAGACTTACAAAAAAAAGCCTGTTTATATCAGAAGGTATAGTTGATCATTTGGATCACTCTGCAAATGAGCAGTTTGTGGGCGGCAAGCTTGGCATTGACGCTACTGGTGAACTTGCAATTAATGATATTGTACTGCTAAACGATGATAATTTGCTTTCAAAAATGCAAGAGCTTGATGATGATATTGTTGATTTGAAACAATATATGACTGATACCGCTAATCCAATATGCGTAGTTAGTGTTGATAAACAAAAATCACAACTGCACCTCATTAAAACATTATCATCGTTATCAAAACATATTAAAATACTAGTGATAGTAGACAAAACAAACAATGACCTAGAAAATCCATATATGCTAATATGGAGAGTGGTTAATAATATAGATGCCACTAGGGATATAATACTAGAGCCATTTATATTAGTTGACGGCACAAATAAAAATAGCCTTGATGGGTTTGAGCGTGAGTGGCCAGGAGATACGCTTTGCGATAGAGATGTTCTTGATAGCCTTAAGAAAAAAGGATTGGTTGAGTTTGATGAGAAGTTGATACGAAAATGGGGACTAACTGCATTTAATTAGTTAAAAGTTCAGACCTCTTCTTTCAAAGTTTATGCCAAATATAAACCACACCAATTCCAAATAAAGCGAACGCTAAATCTTGTAAATTTTTATCATATGACAATATAAAAAATCCAGCCATTATTAAAAGAAAACCTTTGATAATAGCCCCAGCATACTCTTTTAACTCCTTGGATATCCAGTAAAGTTGCTCATCTAAAACTTCTACTCCTATGCGACCCTCGGCAATCTTTTTCATAGATATCTTAGTATCTTGCAAGAAAAATGGAATATCTTTGATATTTTGTACTACAACATCTATTATTCCATTTTTTGAACCTAGTGCTTTTGGAATATTATTTTGCAGAATAGGCAATATGTCCTTTATCCCATTAAAATTTTGTATATATGTTGTCCCCATTCCCTCTATAATTGCACTTACTCTTAGTATGTAGATGGCATCACTTGGTAGCTTAAATGGTAAATCTTTTGTTGACTCTAGCACCTCAAATGCAAGCTGTTGCATTGATTCGTTAGTTAGATTTTCATCTGAAAAGATAGTAAACATTTTTGCAGCAAATTCTGCAAGTTCAGCCGTAGGTGCTTCATATGCTATCGTGCCTAATCGTTTATTTGCACTAATGTATAGTTCGTAGTTTTGTTCGTGTGCCGCTTTAATCAGCTCAATAATTGCTATTCTTGTATCATTTGGAATTCGCTTCACCATACCAAAGTCAAGCAATATAAGCTCACCTTCTGTAGAGACAAGTAAATTTCCAGGATGTGGATCAGCATGAAAATATCCATTTAATAGCATCTGATCCGCATAAAAGTCTACTAGTTTGGCCATTAAAGGCTTAAAGTTTATATTGTATTTTAGTAAATTTTCTTTGTCATCAAATCTAAAGCCTTCTTCGAAACTCATTACAAGTGCTTCATTAGAGCAAAACTCTTCATACGGAATTGGAAATTTAATCCCACTATCTTTGTAAACTTGTGAAAATTCTTTTATATTTCTAAGTTCATTTATAAATGAAACCTCTTGTATAATCATTTTTGAAAATTCACTAATTACTGTCTCAATTGAATTTTTAGTATAAGTACTAAATAGTGGTTTGAATATATTATTAAAAAAGTTTATAATTTTAATATCGGCTTTCACCTGATTTTTTATGCCAAATCTTAACAATTTAACAGCTACCTTATCTCCATTGTGCAGATAAGCACTATGCACTTGTCCTATTGATGCGGATGCAATCGGATTGGTCGAAAAATCTCTAAAAATATCAATCTCTTTAAAAGATTTTTTATAAACTATATCGAATTGATCTTTGCTCATTGGTGGAAGTTTGTCGTGTAGTTCTTTTAGCTCATCTAGGTACTCTATTGAAAAAAAATCAGACCTTGTAGCTAGTACTTGAGCTAATTTTATAAAACTAGCCCCTAGTGTTATAATAGAATTTTTTAAAGATTTTGGAGATAATGGCTTTAAACCCAAAAAGCTATCTTTTTTCTTGATGATTAAGTATAGTGTCATCAAAAATGAAAATATTGCATAAACCCTTTTTGGACTATAAAGAGTTAATTTTTTAATGTCAAATCCTCTTTTAGTTTTACTATATCATCTTTTGTGGCAATTCCAAGCTCATCAATAGCTTCTTTAATAGCATCTTTTATTTTACTTTTTAATGCGTCATCTGACTCTTTACCTTTTGCAATAAGAGAATCCATAAAATTTTTGGCATCATCTTTTTTAATTTTGCCACTAGCTTCTAATTTATTTATCTCTTCTTCTACTTTTTCTTTTAAAATAGCAACTGCACCAATTCCTGTGTATAAAATATCTTTTAGCATCGCTTATCCTTTTTTGTTATTATATCTCTATTTTTGATACTTTGGTATACTTTTTACACGGAATGATATTATCTGTTTATCTAACAATTTTAGACTAAGAACAGATTATTTATT
>DZCE01000001.1:0-6808 GCA_022736375.1 Arcobacter nitrofigilis
TTTGTCTATCGACTTGAAAAACTCAACTATTGGTACATCAAAAACTTTTCTGCACTCATAGATTCAATTTCGCAACTATAAAAATCTTTATCATTTGTAATGAGTGCATCACATTCATTTGCTTTGGCACATAAGCACTGCATTACATCTTCTAAATCACAATCTTTTTGCATAGAAATATCAATTGCCTTATTTATGACATCTGTGCCAAATGGGACGATTCGCCATTCTTCTATGATGACTTTTAGAAATCTCAATACTGATTTTTTATCTTTCACAATATAAAAAATAGTATTAATCATATCTTCACTTATAGTGATTGTTATTTCATTTTTGGTGGCATATTCTAGCAATGATTGTGAGTCATTATGATTTGATCTTGTATTATCCAAAAGGTCAATTATTATATTTATATCGAGATAAATTTTCTCAATCATTTAAATATCTTTGGGATTTTATTCTTTTTATCTCTTGTTTTGTTAAGTTTGTAAATTCACCATTTGCAATCCCAGTAAACTGCATGATTTTATCGATTTTTGTTTGTTTCTCATCTTTTATCTTTTTGTCTAAAAGTTCTTTGAACTCATCAGCATATTTTGGAGATATAAGTAGCCCTTTTTTTTCATGAGTTTTTTTGTCTTCTATCTCTAGATAGTCATAGCTGTCCATTATTTTCGTGTTTCTTGATAATTCTCTGATACCTATTGTCATCTTTTGCCTTTATGTTGTCTTTTCTTTATTATACAACTTTATAAATATGTTGTCAATATATTAAAATCTAAAAATCCTCTTTTTTAGGTATAATTGCACCTATATTGCACAATGCAAAAAAAAGGTAAAAAATAGATGTTTATAGATAGTGTAGAATTAACAATCAGTTCAGGCAAGGGTGGAGCAGGTGCTGTGTCGTTTTGGACAGAGAAGTTCGTAGCCCAAGGTGGTCCAGATGGTGGTGATGGTGGCAGAGGTGGTGCTGTATTTTTTAGAGTGGATAATAACACTGATACATTAACAAACCTAAGAGGAACAAGACATTTGAAAGCAAAAAATGGAGCCCCTGGTCTAGGCAGAAGATGCTATGGCAAGAGTGGAGAAGACTTGACAATATCAGTTCCTCCTGGAACTCAAGTTATAGACAAAGAAAACGGTGAGTTGCTTTTTGACTTAACAGAAGCTGGTAGCGTTGTTAAGTTTCTAGAGGGTGGCAAGGGTGGACTTGGGAATATGCACTTCAAAAACTCAAGCAATCAAAGACCTACTTATGCTCAACCTGGAATCCCAGGAACAAGCAAAGAAGTTAGACTAGAGATAAAGCTAATAGCAGATGTAGGACTAGTGGGGTATCCAAATGTGGGTAAATCGACGCTAATATCTGTGCTTTCAAATGCTCGTCCTGAAATTGCAAATTATGAATTTACTACACTAACACCAAAGCTTGGTGTTGTTGATATTGGAGATTTTGAGTCGTTTGTGATGGCGGATATTCCTGGGATTATAGAAGGTGCTAGCGATGGTAGAGGTTTGGGACTTGAATTTCTGAAGCATATTGAGCGTACAGGAACACTCCTAGTGATGATTGATGTTAGTAATTATCGTGAGATGGAGTATCAGTACAGTACACTACTTGAGGAATTAGCTAAGTATTCAGAAGTTCTTGGTGGTAGAAATTATGGTATTGCTATTACAAAAATAGATGCCCTAACAAAAGAAGAGAGCAATGAAAAGATAAATGACTTTATGAAAGCAATTAATATAGAGCCAAATAATAACCTTTATAGTGAGCATTTGAGCAAAGATTATGCAAGCTATGGCGTAAAATATGACTTTGGTGAAAAACCATCGTCGCCTCTATTTGTATTGCCTATATCCTCAGTATCTCATATTAATACACAAGCTATGAGGTATACACTATTTAATGCAGTAAATTATACAAAAGAAGATTTGACAAAAGAAGATTTGGAGAACTAATGAAACGCATTGTTATCAAAGTAGGTTCGCATGTATTAACGGAAAATAATGAAATATCTCGCAGTCGTATGATAGCACTTGTGGAGCTTATAGCCTCTCTTTATGATGCTAAAAATGAAGTGATATTGGTCACAAGTGGCGCCGTATCAAGCGGATACACAAAGATAAAACTGGATAAATCTCATATACCAAATCGTCAAGCACTTGCAGCAATTGGTCAGCCACTACTACTAGGAATGTATAGTGAGAAATTTGCTAAATTTAATATGTTATGTTCTCAGATACTACTCACTGCGTCTGATTTGGACTCACGCAAACTAACACAGCACGCCAAAAATGCAATAGAAGTTTTACTAGCCAATAAGATAGTCCCTATAATAAATGAAAACGATGTTACAGCCACAGAAGAACTTGTGTTTGGTGATAATGATAGGCTTTCAGCTCATGCGGCATATCATTTTGGTGCAGATATGTTGGTGATTTTATCAGATATTGATGGGTATTATGACAAAGATCCAAATAAATTTGATGATGCAGTAGTATTTAAAACTCACGGAAGACTAAGCGATGAGGCATTAAACCAAGAGCATAGTGCCAATAATGAGTTTGCCACGGGTGGTATAGTAACCAAGCTCCAATCGGCTGATTTCTTGATGGAACACGGCAAAGAGATGTATCTAGCAAGTGGATTTGACCTAAGCGATATAAAAAGCTTTTTACTAAATGGTGTTCAAAAAGGTGGAACGCATTTTATAAGTCAAAAATAAAGGGATAAAAAGTGAACAATGATATAGAAAACAATAGCGTTGCCAATAGTATTGAAAAATATAATTTTGATATTGTTGAAGTGGTAAAAACAAGCTTTAAAATGATTGATGGCTTCAAGGGAACATTTTGGAGTTCATTTGGTGTATTGCTTGTTTCTATCCTGGCGGCTGCTTTTTTGATTGGATTTATATTTTTATTATTAGGTATCGAACCAGAAGCAACAAAAAATGTGATACAATTTATTTTGCTACCGATTTCAGCTCCACTGGCAGTAGGTCTATATATGATATCAACCAAATATACTAGAGGCGAGAGTGTTAGCTATAAAAATACAACCGATTATTTTCCTAGTATGTGGAAACTTGCTTTTGCTGCTTTGCTTGTGATAATTATACCTCTTTTGGTTTCAGGATTAATTCTGACTATAGGTATGTTGCTTGCCAATGAAATAATCACGCCAATATTTACAATAATCACAATCATATTATTTATTGCCCTCACTATATCATATATGTTTACACCACAACTTATGGTAGATAAGAATCTAGGAATTTGGAAGGCGATGGAGACATCACGCAAGGCAATATTCCAGCATATTTTCAAGATTTTAGGACTCTTTATTGCATTTGCTGTTATTGTGTTAATATCAGCAATTCCTTTTGGTATTGGTTTGATTTGGACTGTTCCTGCTATGCATATAGGAACATATGGTTTGCTTTATAGAATTATATTTGATGATGTGGAGTTAGACATACTCAAGTAGAGCTTCCAGCTAGGTATCCACTGGCAAATGACCACTGTAGATTATATCCTCCGCATGGTCCATCTATATCCATAACTTCCCCACAAAAATATAATCCACTAATCAATCTACTCTCCATAGTTCGAGGTTCAATTTCTTTTAGGCAAACACCGCCTCTTGTTATCATTGCTAGTTTGAATCCATCATGCCCCGTGATTGTTAGAGGTGTCCATGCTAGAAGCTTGATTAGTCTATCTCTTGTAACTCCATGCGTTTTTGACCAGCTTATATTTGTATCAATATTTGCTAAAGTCATAATCTCAGTAGCGACAGATAAAGGCAATATTTCTACTATTATTTCAGTGATTGATTTTGATGAGTTGAGTGACATATGAGAGCGTATCTGCTCTTCATTCAGACCTTTTGTGAGATTTACAAGTATTGGAACCTCTCTGTATTTATCCAAGAAAGGAGTGATTTCCCTAGCTATATCTAGTACAACAGGTCCTCTAATGCCATGACTCGTAAATATCAAATCACCTCTATATTTTATATTTTTAGCTTTTTTAATATCTATCCTCATCTCAACTTTAGGAATTGTATCAGCAGTGCAATTAGCCACCCAAGATTCACTTGTCCGAAGTGGCATCATAGCAGGATGTGTATCTACAATTTTATGACCACAACTATTTGCCATCGTGTAGCCATCACCCTCAGCCCCCAATACTGGATAACCAAGTCCACCTGTAGCAATTATGACTTTTGTGGCTAAAAATGTAGCGTTTGATGTATTTAGACCACGGATTCTATGGTTTTGTATATTTAAGCTTTCCACTTTGCAATCTGTAATTATGCTAACACCAAGTCTATCCATCTCATATCGTAGTCCATCTATCACAGATTTTGAGCTATGAGAAATAGGAAAAACTCTATATCCATCAGGAGCATGTGTTTCTACTCCAATATCTCCAAAAAACTCTATTAATTGTTTGTGGTCAAAAAGCTCTAGTGCGTGAGTCATGAAGCGTCCATTCCTGCCAAATTTAGCCATAAAATCTTCATTTGATAGTGTGTTGGTTAGGTTGCATCTACCTCCACCTGTTGCTTTTAGTTTCGAAGCTATATTTGATAATTTTTCAATCAACAATACATTTTTACCACTCCTAGCCGAAACAATCGCAGCCATAATTCCAGCTGCCCCAGCACCCACAATAATTACATCATATGAATTTGTTGATATTTTTTTCATTGCACATTATATCTCTTGATTGCTTTTATATTGTCAGGTTAAATTTTTTACATTATAATTACGGCTTAATAAATAGGATAGCATAAAAAAAATGAGAAGAATAAAACCAGCACATCTTACCATTGTCTTTATTGTGATGTGTTTACTGATAATACTATCTATGATGATACACATGACACAAAAAAGTCATAAACAAAGCAAAAAAATAGTCGCTATAAAGAGCTATAAAGTAGTAAATGTTCCATTTGTAGAAGCTCAAGCATTTTTGGCAAAAGAGACCAATAGTTCTGTGATATTATATGGTAGAAATGTACACAAAAAACTATCCCCTGCTAGTTTGACAAAAGTGATGACTGCAGTTTTAGCAGTAGAGAGCGGAAAATTAAATGATATTGTGACAATTACAAAAGAAGCTACATTGGTTGAGCCATTCAAAATGGGAGCAAAGGTCGGTGATAAATTTTTAATGCGAGATTTATTAATAGCAACAATGGTAAGCTCTTCAAATGACGCAGCAATGGCTATTGCTTTGCATCTTAGTGGAAGCAATGGTAGATTTGCAAATATGATGAACGCAAAAGCTAAAGAGCTTGGAATGAGCAATACACATTTTACAAATCCGTGTGGTTTTGATACGGGAGAAAATGTGAGTACGGCTTATGACTTAATGCTTCTTACTCAGCATGCCATACAATCAGAAGATATAAATACAATAGCAAATTATAGAAGGACGGTAGTATCAAATACAGCTAAGACAAAACATTATAAAATAAAAACTCACAATAAGCTATTAGAATACAACTCAATGGCAATTGGATTAAAAACAGGCTATACAGCAAAAGCTGGTCCATGCCTAATAGCTAGGGCAAAAGATGGTGGCAAGGATGCTATTTTGATTATACTTCATTCAGATAGAGGTGCTAGATGGAAGATTTCAAAAAAATATTTTGATTTAATTTTAAAGCAATAGCATCAAAATATAGTCAATATAAGTATCATTTTGGTATAATCGCACAAAATTTCATAAAAATCAAGGAAAATTTCATGTCAACATTAAATGTATATTACGATAAAGATTGTGATATTAATATCATAAAATCAAAAACAGTAGCAATGATAGGCTTCGGAAGCCAAGGTCATGCACATGCTGAAAACCTTAGAGATAGTGGCGTAACTGTAATTGTAGGACTTAGAGCTGGTGGCGATTCATGGGGTAAAGCTGCAGCTAAAGGCTTTGAAGTTTATAGCATTGGTGAAGCTACTGCTAAAGCAGATGTAGTTATGATACTTTTACCTGATGAAAATCAAGCAGAGATTTACAAAAACGAGATTGAACCAAATCTAAAAACAGGTGCAACTATTGCATTTGGTCATGGATTTAACATTCACTATGGCAGAATTCACCCAAAAAGTGATATAAATGTAACTATGATAGCTCCAAAAGCTCCAGGGCATACTGTGAGAAGTGAATTTGTAAGAGGTGGTGGTATTCCTGATTTGATAGCTATTGGTCAAAATCCAAGTGGCACAACTAGAGAACTTGCTCTTTCTTATGCAAGTGCTATTGGTGGTGGTAGAACTGCTATTATTGAAACAACTTTCAAAGATGAAACCGAAACTGACCTATTTGGTGAGCAAGCAGTTCTTTGTGGTGGTGCATCTGCACTAGTTCAAGCTGGTTTTGAAACACTAACAGAAGCTGGATATGCACCAGAACTTGCATATTTTGAGTGTCTTCATGAACTTAAACTAATTGTTGATTTGATGTTCCAAGGTGGAATAGCTGATATGAGATATTCTATCTCTAATACAGCTGAGTATGGTGACTATGTATCAGGAAAAAGAGTTATTAACGCTGAGTCAAAACAAGCCATGAAAGATATCCTAAAAGAGATTCAAGATGGTAGATTTGCAAAAGACTTTATACTTGAAGGTCAAGCAGGATACCCAAGAATGAATGCTGAAAGAGCAAATGACAAAGAGATGCTTATTACTAAAACTGGTAACAAACTTCGTGAGATGATGCCTTGGATTGCAGCAAATAAAATCGTAAATACAGAGACCAACTAAAATAGTCTCAA
>DZCE01000001.1:6908-19915 GCA_022736375.1 Arcobacter nitrofigilis
ATTTAGAGCAAAGCTCTAAATTAGGTCTTCAGCAGACGGCTCTCGTGACTAATCACTCTATCTAAAATAGTCTCAAATTTAGAGCAAAGCTCTAAATTAGGTCTTCAGCAGACGGCTCTCGTGACTAATCATTTTTTAAATAACAAAATAATCAAAAATATCATACCATATAGTTTGAAAAAATCTTACATTTTGACATATTTATTTGCTTGAATCACTATTTGTATTAAAATTATATTATGAATAAAATATTAGATGACAATACAAAAGAACAGCACAACTTAATCAAGCATAAAACTATATATTATGGTGGTAATCTATCTATGCTGGAGCGACCAAAAATATCTATAGTTGGTAGCAGGAAACCAACTAACTATACAAAAGATATGACATATAAGCTTGCATCAGAACTATCAAAACGAGGAATATGTATAGTCAGTGGTGGTGCGATGGGCGTGGATGCTATTGCACACAATGGTGCAGGGGCGTCAAATAGTATTGCTGTATTGCCGTGTGGGGTGGATATAAAATACCCATCAATTAATAGAAATTTATTGGATAGTATAGGGAAAAATGGACTGCTACTAAGTCAATTTGATATTGGCTTTAAAGCAACACCATGGAGTTTTGTACTTCGTAATGAGATAGTTGTAGCTCTTGGTGATATACTTATAGTGACAGAGGCCCAGCTGGAGAGTGGAAGCATGAGAAGTGTAGAGTATGCAAAAAAAATGGGGAAGAAAATCTTTGTCTTGCCGCATAGGATAGGTGAAAGCTGTGGAACTAACAAGCTCTTAGGAGATGGAGATGCTATGCCAATTTATGATATTGAAGATTTTGCATCTAGATATGGCACAAGAGTACAAAACTCAAATCAACCAAAAGATGATTTTTTCTATTTTATTCAAGAAAATCCTACTTTTGATGAAGCTATTGCGAAGTTTGGAGTGAAAATTTATGAACTTGAGCTACAAGGAGAGCTTGCCATCAAGGATGGCAGAGTCAAGTTTGTTTAGCAAATTGCTTTACTAATTATTTGGATAATTTTAGCACTGTTTGCTCTAGCGCCTCATATGGAAGCATGCCAGCTTGGAGTAGCTGAACAGTTCCTTTTTTATCCAATACTGTTAGGAATGGAATAGAGCCACTCCATTTTGCTCTTGAAGCTATATAGTCAACTAGTGTAGCTCCTTTATCTTGTGAAATAGTGATGTAGTTTATCTGATTTTTTGTAGCAAATGCTTTAAGCTCACTACTGCTAAATCCTTGCACTTCAATAGCCACTATTGCTAATCTATCTTTGTATTTCGCTTGAAGTGTTTTTAAGTGTGGAATAGTTTTTAGGCATGGTGGACAATTGTGACCAAAGAACTCCACAAATACTATTTTATTTTTGAACTCATTGATTATTAGACCATTGCTAGTACCTTCAACCGTATATGTTTTTCCATTTGTATCTTGAACTTTCATTGTTGGATTTGGCTTTGCAAAACCGAGTGTTGATAGCATTACTGCTGTCACTATAAATATAATAGCTTTTTTCATTATTTACCTTTGTTTTTATTATGATATATTATACCAAACATTCGTGTAAAAATTGTGTTTCTAGAAGTAATTAATTAGAATGTATATGTTGTATTTAATTTTTGTTACTATATAATCTTTTCTAATTATGCCAAAGGGAATTTATGACTATTTTGAGAAATAAAATGATGATTCTTGCACTTGTAGTGCTTGTTTCAAATGGACTATTAAGTGCTGGTGAAATTTCATTGGATAAGAAAATAGGCTCTATGCTAATGGTTGGTTTCCATGGTACATCTGTAAATAATTCAAGCCAAATATGCGATGATATAAAAAATTATAATCTAGCTGGAGTGATACTATTTGATTATAATCCAGTTGATAAAACAAAACCAAAAAATATACAAACTAAAGCCCAAGTAGCTACATTAACCAAGCAACTACAAAACTGTACCACAAAAAATGATTTGCTAATATCAGTTGATCAAGAGGGTGGAAAAGTACAAAGACTAAAAAGCGTTTATGGATTTTATGGAAATTTCCCAACCGCCAAAGCCGTAGGCGAAATGAGTGATAGCGAAACCCTAAAGACATACATAGCCATGGGTAAAGAGCTTAAAAGTGTCGGGATTAATTATGACCTAGCTCCAGTGGTGGATTTGGAAATTAATCCAAAAAACCATGTTATCAATGGGCTAAATAGAGCATATAGCAGTGATGCCAAGGTGGTTTCGCATAAAGCAGGATTATTTATTAAAGCCATGAACGATACAGGAGTACTTACATCACTAAAGCATTTCCCAGGGCATGGTAGCTCAGAAGGCGATACGCACAAAGGTTATGTAGATGTAACCAAAACTTGGAATAAGATAGAGCTAGAGCCATACAGACTGCTCGCTAATAAAGCAGACAGTGTAATGGTAGCTCATGTTTTCAATTCAAAAATAGACCCTAGCTACCCTGCAAGTTTGTCAAGCAAAACCGTAAATAATTTATTAAGGAACAAATTGGGCTACAATGGTGTTGTTATAACCGATGATCTGCAAATGGGTGCGATCAGCCAAAAATACACACTTAGAGAGACGCTAAAACTTGCTATTAAAGCTGGGGATGATATATTGCTTTTTGGAAACCAACTTGACCCAAAAAGAACAGTCGCCACACATGTTTTGGTCAATACAATCAAGGATTTGGTAGCCAAAAAAGAGATTAGCATAGCAGATATAGATAAAGCATATAATAGGGTTCAAAAATTAAAATCAGAATTGAAATAACTTTTATAAAAAAGGAGGAAAAGTGAAGCTAAGAGCCATAACTATTATTCAAATATTTGTTTCATCTTTTGTTTGTGCAAATGTTACAGATTTAAAGAGTATTATTGATAACGCTTATTCATCAAATAACTCATTACAAGCTTATGAGTACAAAAAGCAGTCAAAACAACTTGAAATTGATGCTCAAAACAGGGGATATTTGCCAACAGTAGATATAGGTGCAAATTATCAATACAATGCTCCAAGTTCACCAGTAACAGCGGGTAGAACACGATCAGCATATGCAACCGCGTCACTTGATGTATTTGATTGGGGCAAAAAGAGTTCTTTGGTGAATGTTAAAAAGTATGAATATGAAGCTTCTGGTTTGGAGAAAGAGGCGTTTGCAAAAAATATGACACTTGATATTATCCAAAGCTACTATACTGCACAAAAAATATCAGCAAATATAGAAGTTTTAAAATCAAAACAAAAAGAGTTAGCATATCAAAAAACCAGAATGAATGCATTTGTAAATGCTGGACTAGCTACTATGGATGATAAAGATAAATTGCAAGCATCATATGATGAAAATAGTTATACTATCTCATCTAGCGAAATGTTACTTGATGAGCAATACGAACATCTAAAGCTTGTGAGCGGACTTGAGTTTCAAACTCTTGGTGTTAGCATTATAGCAAATCCGACAATTATCAAGCCAGAACCATATGAGAGACCAAAAATATTAGAAGCCCAACATAATGCCCTAAAAGAAAATATAGATGCACTTAATGCTTCAACGATGCCTCAGGTGAAGCTCCAAAATACATATACAGTTTCAAATTTCGAGGACAAGCCAACGGGTGGTTTTGACGGTATATTCCAAACAGAGAAAAATACACTTGTGCTAGCAGCTTCAATGCGTATTTTTGATGGTGGAGTGGCAAGCAAACAACAAGAAGCACTTAAAGTCCAAGGATTGTCGCTTAATGAAGAGATGGTTAAGTCTCAAAAAGAGCAAGTAAGTTTTTATAGAGTTGCAAAAAATAAATTATTTGCATTAAACTCAAAAATAAAAAGTGCAAAGAGTGCAGCCAAAGCAGCAATGAGTACATATGTGGCCATAAAAGAGAAATTCAGTGCTGGACTCGTGGATAATGTATCATATTTAGATGCATTAAATAATAATACAATAGCCGCATCAAGAACAAAAGAAGCACTATATGATTATGAAATAGCAAAATCATCTTTTTACTATTTTGCAGGAAAAAATCCAAGGGAGTTTGTCAAATGAGAAAAATATTTTTAGCTTTATTAGTTGTTGTGGTTAGCATTGCTAATGCAACTGAGGTTTACGCAACATTTATCAGTAAGCCATCACGTGGTGCAAAAGTAGCATTTAGCAGTAGTGGAATTGTGGGAAATATTAAAGTAGATGTAGGTAGTCATGTTAAAAAAGGTCAAGTATTAGCATCTCTTAATAGTGATGATTTATCAGCTCTTGAGTCAACGGCGAAAGCTCAAGCGAAATTTGCAACAGCAGAATACAATAGATATTTACAGGTAAAACAATATATATCACCAGCACAATTAGATTCATATCGTCTAAAAAAAGAAAATGCAATCACGCAATTAAAATATTCTCAGTCAAATCAGCAAAAAACTGTATTAAGGGCGCCATTTAATGGAGTAATAACTACACGAAATATAGAAATAGGAGATATGGTAACTTCTCAAACTTCTACGTCTCCAGCATTTGTAATGCAAACAGATGGTCCAATGAAATTGCTTATAAAATATGATTCAAAATACTATGGCATACCAAAAGTAGGATCGGTTTTCATATATTCTATTAGTGGAAGTAAAGCCACTAGAAGTGCAAAAATAACAAAAATATATCCAACAGTAGAAGAAAAAACAAATATGATATTAGCTGAAGCTATGGTGGATAATCTACCATCAGGTCTATTTGGTACCGGCAAAATAATAGTAGGAAAATAGTATGTATAAATTAGCCATCAATCGACCAATAGCGACACTTATGTATGTCGTCACAATGCTTATTGTAGGCTCTATGGCATTTAAAAGTATGCCAACAGCACTTTTCCCAAATATAGATTTCCCAATTGTAACAATTCGCACAGCATACCCTGGTGCAGAACCATCAACTATTGAAACACAAGTAACGGACAAGATAGAAGAGGCGGTATCTGAAATATCTGGTATAGATATGATAAGCTCAACTAGTAGCAATGGCGTCTCTGTAGTGGTTGTAAAATTTGTACTAGAGAGAGGAATAGAAGATGCCACCAATGATGTCAGAGATAAGATAGCAGCTGTACAGCTACCTACTAATGCAAAACAACCTCTTGTTAGTAAGCTTGATATTGGATCTGCACCTATTATTAATGTTTTTATAACCAGTAAGCAAGGCACAGGGAAAGAGCTTATGATGTTTGCCAATGACATCATAAAGCCTATGCTTCAAAAAGTAAATGGTGTGGGTAGAATAAACCTAGTAGGATACCAAGATAGAGCCATCAAAATACTTCCAAATCCACTTTTGATGACACAATTTGGACTTAGCGTAAATGATCTTAACAGTATAGTATCAAACGAAAATGTAAAATCAGCTGGAGGTAAACTCGTAAGTGAAACCGAAGAGCTGGTGCTAAAAACCAAAAGTGATGCTTTGAGTGTAGAGGAGCTTAAAAACACAATCATAAAAGATGGAGTAAGACTAAGTGATGTAGCAACCATAGAAGATGGACTCAGTGATGCCACCAGCTACTCTTCTTATAATAACAAGCAAGGTGTAATGCTAGAGGTTCAAAAAATTTCAGGTGCAAACACCATAGAGATAGTAGATGCAGTGAAAGCAAAACTTCCAAATGTTTACAAAAAGGCTGCTGGGAAATATGATATAAATATTCTAAATGACACATCTATTTATATCAAGCATTCACTAAAAGATGTTGAGTTTGATCTTGTTTATGGTGCGTTTTTGGCAGCTATTATTGTTTTGGTATTCCTTAGAAATGTGACTATCACGATAGTATCAGCGCTCTCTATCCCCGTCTCTATTGTGGGGACTTTCGCACTTATGGATTATATGGGATATGATTTGAACAAGATGACTATGATAGGTCTTACGCTAGCTATCGGGATTATTATAGATGATGCAATAGTCGTCATAGAAAATATCAATAAAAAAATTGAAGAAGGAATGGATAAGTTTAGCGCAGCAGTTGAGGGTACAAAAGAGATGGCATTCGCAATTTTAGCAATATCAGCAATGCTTCTAGCCGTTTTCATACCAGTATCGTTTATGGGTGGTATTGTTGGAAGATTTTTTAACTCTTTTGCTATGACAGTTGGCTTTGCTATTATTATCTCATACACGGTAGCACTAACTCTGATACCAAGCTTAAGTGCTAGAGTGCTAAGTAGTAAAGAGAGTAGTTGGCACAAAAAAACAGAAAAGTACTTTTTGGCAATCGAGCGTGCATATATATCTATTTTGGGCTGGGTTTTAAGTAATGGCAAAAAAAGTTTGTTATTTATTTTGCTTTTATTTATAGGTTCATTAGCTCTGTTTCCGAAAATCGGTATGGACTTTATGCCAAAAGAAGACAAAGGTGAATTTGAGATTCAGGTAAAAGCAAATGCAGGTATTTCACTAGAACAGATGACAAAAGAGTGTCAAGCAATACAAAATGTGGTAAAAAAAGATAAAAATATAGAGTTTACAACGCTTGGCATAGGATACAGTGCAGCAAGAGAGATACATAAGGGAATAATCTATGTTAAGTTGGTGGATAAAGACAAACGAACTCTAAATCAAGAAGATATAATTCAATCAGTGCGAAAAATGGTGACACCGTTCAAGAAAAAACTTTTTGTAACTGTTGCAGCAATTCCAAATATAAAAGGGGCAGGGGTTAGTGTGCCGTATCAGATTGTGTTAAAATCGGACTCGCTAGAGAAACTCTCTATTGCGAAAAACAATATAACAAATCATCTAGCCAAAAAAGAGGGGATTGTGGATATAGATAGCAATCTTGAGGATACAAAACCACAACTAGAAATCACTATCCTAAGAGAACAAGCAGCTAGAATGGGTATAAGTGCAAAAGATATTGCAAATCTGATTAGAAACTCATTTTCTGGTGAAATTGAAATATCAAAACTTGAAGATAACGGCAAAGAGTATAACATATTTTTAAGACTCCCTGATGAATATAGAAGTAACATAGGCGATATTAAAATGTTACAGATTAAATCTCCTATTACAAATGAATTGGTATTCCTAGATGGACTCATAGATATACAAAGAACAAATTCTATGGCAACAATAAATAGAACAGATAGAGAACGACAGGTTACTATTTTTGCTGATATTTACGGCACGGATCTAAATAGTGCAGTTAGCTACACAGAAAATAGCATCAAAACACTCCTACCTCAAGGGGTCAGTTATAAGTTTGTAGGTTTCGCCGAAGAGATGCAAAAAACAGCAAGTGCATTTGGGGGAGCTATACTATTATCTGTAATATTTATGTTTATAATATTAGCAATACTATATGAATCATTGGTGCAACCTTTTGTTATTATGGTTGCATTGCCTCTTAGTATTTCTGGAGTTTTGATAGCACTCTTTGTTAGTGGAAATCACTTTAGTCTGTTTGTAATGATAGGATTTATGTTGCTGATGGGTATGGTTGGTAAAAATGCCGTACTTTTGGTTGATTTTGCAAATCACGCCGTAGAAAATGGTAAAAATATGAATGATGCCTTGCTAGAAGCTGGTAGAAAAAGACTAAGACCGATACTAATGACCACTATGGCGATGGTTTTTGCGATGCTTCCACTAGCACTTAGTAATGCAATAGGTAGTGAAATAAAATCACCAATGGCAACATCTATTATCGGTGGACTCATAAGCTCCATGATACTTACATTGCTGGTTGTACCTGTGATTTATAGAGCCTTTTCTCCTCTGGATTTGATACTCAAACGCTGGTATGGTGGCAAAATAAAATAACAATATATATAAAAGTATGATGAGAAAGAATAGGCTTAGATACCTAAATATCGTTCCAGTATGATAGAGGCTGCTATGGAGTCTAGTCTGCCATCTTTTGAGTGTTTAAATACACCCATAGTTCGCTCTTTGGCTTCTAGGCTACTGTTTTGTTCATCTTGATAGACAACAGGGATATTAAGTTCCAGTAGATTTACAAAATGCTCTATTCGTCTTTGCATCTCATCGCAATTTAGCCCATCTTTTGGCACTCCAACTACGAGCTTTTCTATCTCCCAATGAGCAAGAAAATTATTGACTTCTAACGCTGCTTGATTACGATTTTTACGGAGTATTGGATTTTGGGGCGTTATTATATTGTGCGATAAGCAGATGGCTACGCCAATTCTTTTGAGTCCAATATCAAGAGAGGCTAACTTTATGAGTTAACCTTTGTGATGAATGCTTCTTCTTCAATTTTTTCTTGTACTGAATTTAGAGTATCACCAGCATCTTTTTTGCTCTTAAACGGACCTATTAGTAGTTTTGATAGTTTATCTTTACTGTCTTGTGAAGGCATTAGAGTATAAGCATATCCATTTTTAGTGATTTTTTTGAGCAATTCGCCATTTGGTTTATTTTGAAATTGACCAAGTTGTACATAGTAGCCATTATTGTTCACTTTGGCAGGAGTGGTAACTTTTGGATGAGATATTTTAGTTGTTGTTATTTTCATTGGTTGAACTACTCTATCCTCTGATGTTTTTACCTCTGCGATTTTCATTGTCTCATTATTTTGTTCGGTTGTTTTGATATCTAGATTTGTTGTTACTGGTAATTCATTGTAAGCTATTTGTACACTATCTCCAACTTCAATAGTTGTTTTATCTGATTGAGCTAAACTAGCCATAGGAACTGGAGTTTCTACTTTTACAGATGCTAACTGGGCTACAGCAAGTTTTTGTACAGTTGTAGGCATTACTGTCTTGGCAATAACAGGAGTTGCAATAGGGGCAACAACTGGAGTTATCCTCGCAACTCTTTGAACTGGCAATGCTTTTGGTTGTGTTATCATGGCTATTTGTGTTATTGGTTTCATATTGTTATTTGCATATGTAGTTACTTCATTTGCACCTTGGTTCGTTCTGTTAATGGCATATCTACTTAACTCTGGCTCAAACGCAGTATAGCTATTCTCTTGCGTATATCTTCTAGCACCCATAAATCTCTCGTTATAAAACTTATTTGTATTTATATTTGCATATGTTATTTTATGATTAGACGAACTTGCATGGCTAAACCAGCCATCTTTTAGATATATTCCAACATGTGTTATTTTGTTTGATTTCGTCTTAGTGGTATTGAAAAATATAAAGTCACCAAATTTAAGGCTTGCCATATCCACGGGCGTACCTTGTTTTATCTGTTCTCTTGCAACCCTAGGTATATTTACACCCATTTTGCCATACATATAGTATAGGTATCCAGAGCAATCAAATGTATTTGGACCTTCTTCTGCCCATACATAAGGACACCCTTCAAGCTCTTTAATCATTGATGCTAATTTTTCATTGCTAAATTCATATTCAGCTGTTGGCACTGTAATACTATAATTATATTTTGAATATTTTGGCATTTTAGTGTGCGGAATAGCACTGTATTTTGTTTGTTGCTGGCTACATCCAGTAAATAAAAGTAATCCAAATAGTGGTAAGATAGTAAAATATTTTGACATAATAAATCTCCTAATCTATGGTATTTTCTTTGAAATAATATTGATATTACATCATATTATAACACTATTATACCAAAATTACAATATTAATAGCGCATCTCCATAAGAAAAAAATCTATAATCCATTTTAATTGCTTCGTCATATATCCTCAATGTCTCTTCTCTGCCTATAAAACTTGCCACTAGCATAATGAGTGTACTTTTTGGTAGATGAAAATTTGTAAGCAGATAGTCTACTCTTTGTGGTCTGTTTTGTGGGTGCAAAAAGAGGTCGCACTCTCCACTAATCTGACCTGTTCTAGCATAATATTCAATAGTTCTTGTGACTGTTGTACCTATTGCTAATATTTTTTTTTTACTTTCTAGTAGATGCAAAGCATCTCGTGGAATATCAAACTGTTCGCTATGCATAGGATGAAGTAAAATCTCATTACAGTCAACAGGCTTGAATGTTCCTGCACCCACATGAAGAGTCAAGGTTTGTGTTTCATGCTTATCTCTCATAAGAGCAAGAAGCTCGGGAGTAAAATGCAAAGAGGCAGTAGGGGCAGCTACGGCTCCATCCTTGGTAGCAAATAAGCTTTGATATTCTGTGATGTCTTCTTTGGTATCATCTCTGTTTATATATGGTGGCAATGGAATATGCCCAATACGGTTTAGCACTTCTACTAGGTGAGTAAAATCAAGACTAAGTCCCTTAAGCTCAAACTTAACAACTCTACTCCCATCATTAAATAGCTCATCCACAATGGCTACTAGACTTTCATCAAAGTATAGTTTTGCACCTTTTGATACCTTCCCTCTTATCATCACTTGGAATCTGTTGTTTTCAAGTGGGCGGTTGAGCAATAATTCAACCCTTCCGCCACTCTCTTTTTTCCCAAATATTCTTGCTTTTATGACTTTAGTATCATTTATAAAAATAGCACATTCATTGGGTATAAAATCAAGTAAATTTGTAAAAGTGGCATGTGTAATACTTTGGTTGTTACGATTGTATACAAGTAGTTTTGCACTATCAGCTGGATGAACCGGACTGGAAGCTATTAGCTCCTCAGGAAGAGTGTAATCATAACTTTGCGTTAAAAGATCAGGATTAGTCATTTACTGGTACTGGTAGATTTTTATTTTCTTCTTTTGGTGCTGGATTAACGGCTCTTACGATTAATATGGATAGTCCATAAAGAATAATAAGTGGTATTGCCATAAGAAGCTGAGATAATACATCAGGTGGGGTGAGTATAGCAGCAGCAACAAATATAATTACTACAGCATACCTAAAGAAATCAATTAAAGTCCTATCGGTAATTAGACCCAATGCACCAAGTAAAAATGCAGCTACTGGAAGCTCAAAAGATATACCAAAACCAATCATAATATGAGTAAAAAATCCAATATAGTTTTCGATATTAATCATTGGTGTAAAATTCTCTGCGCCAAATAGTAACAAGAATTCAAATCCAAGAGGTGTGACAACATAATATGCAAAAAGCACACCAACCCCAAACATAAAAGTGCCACCAAGCACAAAAGGAAGTGCAAGTTTCTTTTCGCTACTGTATAGCCCCGGAGCTACAAATAGCCATATTTGCCATAATATAAAAGGCAATGCACCTATAAATGCACCCATAAATGAGATTTTAATGGCAACAAAAAATGCACCTGCAACTTGTTGTGTTGTTACAGCACCATTGGCCGCCTTTTGTGAAAGTTCGGCTGAGTGAGCTAGGGCATTATTTAGAGGCATAGTCACCCAATCTAGCAATTCTTTATGAAATGAAAATGATACAAAAAACATTATGAATATAGCCAATACTGATAATCCAAGTCTTTTACGGAGTTCCACTAAATGTGGTCTTAGTTCGTCAAACATTATTTATCCTCATCCGTGCTTGATTCAATGCTCTTTTTTTTGAATGTCACAGTTTCTCGTACAGTTTCAATAGTTTCATCTTTTCTGTAAGTATTGGTCAATACATCATTTTTAATCTCACTCATAACTTTCTCAGCATCTTTGGTTGGATTTATATTTTTAAAGCTATTTAGCGACTCAGTAGCTTCATCAAGCTCTTTTTTGTATTTTAGAGTTTCCTCTTTTAAGTTAGATATTTGCAACTCTGAATCTATGGAGTATTTTGCATCACTTATCATTTTTTTGACACTTTTGATAAATTTAGCTACCTTTACCATCGCCTCTGGCAACTTATCAGGACCTAATACCAGCACCGCAATTATGAGAATTATAAGTAGTTCGCCAAAATCTATCCCAAACATATGTTTTTGCCCTTTTCTATAATTAAATAGTATTGTAGCACAAAAAGATTAAGCCATAAGATTTCTATTCCATTATATAGAGGGCAATTTCATCGCTAATAAAGAAATTCGGATTGTAATATTTATCATCTTTTAAAATAAGTTTCTGTTGCTCCACTAGATAATCAGCCTTGCTAATACTATATTTTGACAAGAGAGCTTTTGCAACTCCCATGACACTTCTAAGTCCTAAAAATATCTTTTCGGTTAATATATCATTCTCGCTTAAATGCTCATTTGTTGTATAAAGTGGATTAGCAATGTATCCATCTATATCATTGCTAGGATAGTATCTAATGCCATTAATATATCCAACGGCTCCAGCACCAATGCCTAGGTAATTATCCAGTTCCCAGTATCCTTTGTTGTGAACGGATTGATATGAACCAAAGTTTGAAATTTCATAATGAGCAAACCCTCTTTTTTTTATCTCATCTGCGACAAAAAATGCCAAATCATCATTGGTCTGTTTTTGTTCTTCTTGATGTTCAAAAACCGTATTAGCCTCTATTGTAAGTTCATAAGCAGAAATATGGTCAATGGGTAGAGAAAATGCAATATCAATATCATTTTTTATAAGTTCTTTTGTGTCGCCAGTAGCATTGTAGATTAAATCAAGCGAAATATGTTCAAAACCAACATCTTTGGCTAATTTTATTGCTTCAATGGCTTGATTTTTGTCATGTGCACGACCTAGCTGCTTGAGTTTTAATTCATCAAAGCTTTGAACTCCAAAACTAAGACGATTAACTCCATGATTTTTCATCCCGCTCAGCCACTCCAAGGACGCTGAATTTGGATTAACCTCACTTGTGATTTCTGCACCATCTTTGAGGTAGGGTGTGATTATCTCAAAAAACTCATTATAACTATCAGGAGATAGAGTAGATGGTGTGCCTCCACCTATAAATATTGTTTCAATAGATTTTGGTTCAACCTTATATTTTTGTAAATTATCCTTGAGCTGTACAATCATTGCTTTAGTGTATTCTTTTTTTGTGTTGTGCTTATTTGTATATGAATTGAAGCTACAATAGTGGCATTTGGAGTCACAATATGGAATATGAAGATATAGTAACATGTGGACCTTTTGAAAAATTATTTAAATTAAAAGAGTTATAACTCGTTATTGGATAAAATAGTATCAGAAGTTAATCAA
>DZCE01000001.1:20015-65718 GCA_022736375.1 Arcobacter nitrofigilis
AAATAATGTGAGAAAAAAGAGTTATCGTCAAAATGTTGCCGCTGTTATACTCTCCTCGTCTCATCCACGGGAATGCCAATTTTTTGTTGGTCAGTGTTGCGGAATGAATAATAGATGGCAATTTCCACAAGGTGGAATTGACGAAAATGAGACACCTTATGAGGCGTTGTTGAGAGAATTACAAGAAGAGATAGGATATAATGATATAGAGGTATTGGGCGAGTTCCCTGAATGGATAACTTATGATTTCCCAAAGACAAAAAGCACTAAAATGTACCCATTTGATGGTCAAACACAAAAATATTTTTTAGTAAGGCTAAAAGATGATACGATGATAAAATTAGATGCTTATGAAATACCAGAATTTCACAAGCATAGATTTGTGGGATACGAAGATGTGTTCAAAAGAGTAACATATTTCAAGAGAAGAGTTTATCGTCGTGTAATTGATTATTTTATAAAAGAGGGGTTGATTTAGAATGTTAATAGTTCATAAATATGGCGGAACTAGTGTAGGAACTTTGGAGCGGATAGAAAATGTTGCAAGTAGAGTAATAGCCGCGAGGGACGCTGGAAATGATTTAGTAATAGTAGTTTCAGCCATGAGTGGAGAGACAAATAAGCTAATAGATTATGCAACGCATTTTACGAAAAACCCAGCAAAGCAAGAGATGGATATGTTACTTAGCTCAGGCGAGCGCGTAACTGCTGCACTGCTATCAATAGCTTTGCAGGCCAGAGGGTATGACGCTGTAGCTATGAGTGGACGACAAGCTGGAATTGTTACAGATACAACACATACATATGCAAGAATAGAGTCAATAGACCCTAGTGCAATGCAAAAAGCGATTAAAGAGGGTAAGATAATAATCGTAGCAGGCTTCCAAGGCATAAACAAAGAAGGAAAAGTGACAACATTGGGACGAGGGGGTAGTGATCTCTCTGCTGTTGCACTTGCCGGAGCATTAAATGCTGATGCATGTGAAATATATAGCGATGTTGATGGCATATATACAACTGATCCTAGAATAGAGCCAAAAGCTAAGAAACTTGATACAATATCATATGATGAGATGTTGGAACTTGCTTCTATGGGAGCAAAAGTTTTACAAAATCGTTCAGTAGAGCTAGCAAAAAAATTAAATGTAAAATTATATGCAAAAAGTAGTTTTAGCGATGATGCTGGAACATTAATAACACAGGAGAGTGGTAATATGGAAGAGGTATTGGTAAGTGGCGTAGTACTAGATAAAAATCAAGCAAGAGTAACGCTTAGAAATGTATCAGACAAACCAGGAATTGCAGCAGAGATTTTTACAAAACTTGCAAATGAGGGCATCAATGTAGATATGATTATCCAAAATGTAGGGGTAGATGGCTCTACAAACCTAGGTTTTACAGTTACAGAGAGTGAGCTTGAAGCTGCAAAGAAAATAATGGAGAGTTTTGACCACGACATAGGTAGTATGGATTTTGATAGTGCTGTTTGCAAGGTCTCTGTAGTAGGTGTTGGTATGAAATCACACGCAGGGGTTGCAGCACAAGCATTTAGCGCATTGGCTGCAAATAATATCAATATCCAGATGATTTCTACAAGTGAGATTAAAGTATCAATGGTGATTGATGAAAAGTATGGCGAATTAGCTATTAGAATGCTTCACGACGCATATAATTTAGATAAATAATATGCAAAAATTCTCAACATGGACACTTGAATCTATCAGAAGTGAAAGTTCAGATTTTTCATGGATGGAGGAGTACAGATTTGACTGGATACCGTTAGTTCATAGTGCCGTTTCAAATATTATAAACGGACAAACAGTATTGATATTAACGGATGAGTCAAGCAGATGGTTTGGACATTATATCCAGCACAAGATAAATGATATATCAAAAAATAGACCATTATTGCCTTTTTATCAGCTATCAAGATTACTGCAAAATCTCACAAGTGTCAGTTCCACTCAAGATTTGCAACTAGTAGAAGACATGCTTGATATATCATTCCCAAATGGTTATATCGTCTGGTATATTGGAAAGAGTGAAGATGCTTGCACAAAGTTACCATTTAAAAAAGATAATAGCTTTATGTGGATTATGGATGAGCAAATTGAGCGTAGTTTTCCTCTTAGGAGCAGTGATCCACAGCTCGATATAAAGCTTTTGCAATTATTTAAACTATTTGACGCAACGCTCTCAGCTGTGTTATTTGGTGAATTAGAACTTGACCAATGAATATTGAAAGTCAAGTAATAATATCTTCAGATATTGACGAAACAATTGAGAAACTTAAGAAACTACAGTCAAATGAGAGGTTTATAGAGATAGTTTGTGAAAGTGGCTTTTTGGTAGATGATATAAAAGAGGTTTTTGCAAAAGCATCTATCGCGTCTGAAGAACCTATCGTGATTATTATGGCAGCAAAAACTTTTAGTGACATTGTACAAAATAGACTACTTAAATTATTAGAAGAGCCACCTAAAAATAAAGTTTTTATAATCATTGCACCACAAAAGGCTATGATTTTGGATACTATTAAATCCAGATTGCCACTCTATGTGTCAAAAGTTAAAAATGAAAAACTAGAACTCGGGCTTGATGTGGCTAATCTGAGTCTTCAAAGTTTATTTCTATTTTCAAAATTACATAGATATACAAAACCAGCACAAATAAGACCAATAGTTGATGAGATAATAAGACAAGCCATCAAATCAAGCCAGTTTAAATTGGATTATAAAACTTTGGAATTATTAGGAAAAGCATCCAAATCACTATTGTTTGGAACGCAAGCTAATTTTGTACTCTCGATGGTGTTATTAAAGCTACTTGCAAATAAAAAAGATAAAAATCTAAAGCCAAGGACTGGCAATGAAACTATACAAAATAGACGCTAGTGAAAATCAAAAAGAGCTTCTTGAAGGGCTAAATGTTGATAGCGGTGGAGTGAGTATAATCTCAAATAAAATGAATATTATGACATTTTTGATTAGAGATTTGCGTACACCAGCGGCAAATATTCTAAAACAGGATGCTCTAAGTATCGGTGCAGAGGTGGCTAATCCCAGAGGGGTGATTACTTGCGAGATGGAGTATTGCAATGTACTGCTTATGGTTACACATTCACAGCTTAGAAAAATTATCAAAAAAGCTTTAGCCCAACCATTTGGTCTTAAAGCAGTAGCAAATGAACTAGCCAAATTTACTAAATCAAATAAATTTCAGCCTCGCATCATGGGGATAATTAATGCAAACAGTGATAGCTTTTTCGCAGGTAGTCGTTTTTTAAGGGATGAAGCAATAAAGCAGATTCACAAAATGATATACGATGGAGCAGATGTGGTAGATATTGGAGCTGTATCATCAAGACCAAATGCCAGTATAGTATCAGCAGATACAGAGCTAGAGAGAATAAAAGATATATGTGACACCATTAAAGATGAAACATTATACGAAAAAGCAATTTTTAGTATAGATAGCTACACACCTAGTGTGGTTGAATATGCACTTAAAAGTGGCTTTGGTATCATAAATGACATCACAGGAGCTAGTAGCGATGAGATAATCAATCTGGCAGTTAAATATAATGCAAAGCTTTGTATTATGCATATGCAAGGCACTCCCCAAACAATGCAGGCAAATCCACACTATGATGATGTAATGAGTGAAATTAGTGATTTTTTTGATGAGAAAATAGCCAAATGTGAAGCCCTTGGGCTTAGTAGAGAGAATATAATACTAGATGTTGGTATAGGCTTTGGCAAGAGCTTGGAACATAATTTGGTGCTTATAAAAAACTTAGCTCATTTTAGGCATTTTGGTTGCGAGGTACTGATTGGAGCTAGTAGGAAATCAATGATAGACAAAATCATACCAGCTGTGACAGAAGATAGACTAAGTGGCACACTAGCTATCCACCTAAAAGCAGTAGAAAATGGAGCATCAATAATAAGATGTCATGATGTGAGAGAGCATAAACAAGCCATAACTGTATGGCAAGCGATACAAGGGGTATAAAATCAATCATACAGAGTATTTAGAAAAAGTAAAATTGCTAAACAAGTGGGCAAATGATTATTATGTCTTTGATAATCCTACTGCAAGTGACGAGGAGTACGACAAGCTCAATCGAGAAATTTTAAGCTTTGAGGAGCAGAACCCATCTCTAGCAGATGAGAATTCGCCTACTATGAGAGTGGGTGGCGTGATTAGAGATGAGTTTAGTAAAGCTAAACATATAAAACGAATGTGGAGCATGGAAGATGTGTTTAACAATGATGAGCTTGAAGAGTGGGTAAATAGAGTAGAGAAAAACGCAGGCGTACAAGAGTTTTTCTGTGAGCCAAAATTTGATGGTGCTAGTATGAATTTGCTATATGAAAATGGTAAGTTGGTTCGTGCTATCACTAGAGGAGATGGAGTGGAGGGAGAAGAGGTTACCCAAAATGTCCGCACCATTCGCTCTATTCCGCTTGAGATTGATTATGATGGTTTGATTGAAATAAGAGGCGAAGTGTTGATCAAAAAAGATGATTTTGAGGCTATAAATAGAGAGAGGTTAAATGACGGAGAAGCACTATTTGCTAATCCGAGAAATGCAGCCGCAGGAAGCTTAAGACAGCTTGATAGCTCTGTGACGGCGAAGCGAAAACTTGTCTTTTATCCATGGGGGCTTGGTGAAAATAGTTTGCCACAAATTAGCCTATATGAAAAGATGAGTTTTGTATATGAGCTTGGATTTTTAACTCCTCCATATAGACAAAGATGCAACAGTATCGATGAGATTGTGAAGTTTTACCATATGCTGATTTCAGAGCGTGATAACATAGAGATGATGATGGACGGTATGGTGCTAAAGGTCGATGATGTAAATGTTGCCGAGGAGCTTGGCTATACAGTCAAATACCCTCGTTGGATGTGTGCATATAAATTCCCAGCAGTCGAGAAAGTAACGGTCATCAATGCTATCACTTTGCAAGTAGGCAGAACAGGTGTAGTCACGCCAGTGGCAGAGATAAAACCAGTAAACATAGAGGGTGCGATGGTAAGCCGTGCTACGCTACATAACTTTGATGAGATAGAGAGGAAAGATATTCGTATAAATGATAGTGTAATCATTATACGAAGTGGAGATGTAATACCAAAGATTATCAAAGTGCTTGAAGAGAGACGAGATGGCACGCAAACAGAAGTAGCCAGACCAACTATTTGTCCTACTTGTGGAAGTGAACTGCTTGATGAAGGCACACTTATCAAATGTCAAAATCTAGAGTGTCCAGATAGGGTGGTTAATTCTATCATCCATTTCGCCAAAAAAGGGTGTATGAATATAGATGGACTAGGAAGCAAAATAGTAGAACAGCTTGTGAGCGAAAGCAAAATCAGAGATATACTAGACCTCTATTCACTCAGATACGAAGATATGGATGGCATGGAGGGCTTTAAGAGCAAAAAAATAAACAATATCCTTGATGCGATTAGTGCCACCAAAAATGCACCACTAAATAAAGTGCTAAACGCCATAGGCATAGAGCATATAGGAGAAGTAGCATCCAAAGAACTTGCCAAAAGTTTTGGACTAAATGTTGTTGATGTGAGCTATGATGAGCTGATAGCTATTGATGGATTTGGTGTTGAGATGGCAAATTCGCTTTTGGAGTTTATGAGGGTCAATCGTGATGTAGTCTTAAAGCTATTTGAGATTATCGCTCCAACTATGGAAACTATCACAGAAGCAGAAGATAATCCATTTAAGGGCAAAACGGTAGTCATTACAGGCACTATGAGCGTGAGCCGTGATGAGGTTAAAGCATACATGGAGAGCTTGGGGGCAAAAGTATCAAGCTCAGTATCCAAAAAGACCGATTTTGTCATATATGGCGAAGAAGCAGGAAGCAAACTAACTAAAGCCCGTGAACTTGGAGTAGCCACTATCACAGAAGATGAGATGCGAGTGATGGTGTGAAGTACGACAATATCATGTATGAAAGTAAAAAATGGAGATAACATACAAAATAAACGAAATTATCTCAACAGATGATTTTATAGATATTTTAAATCGTTCTACTTTAGGGGAAAGAAGACCCATAAATGATAAAGAGCGTATTGGTGGTATGCTTAAAAATGCGGATATTTTAGTTGTTGCAATTGATGGAGAAAAAATCGTGGGAGTTGCAAGGTCGATTACAGACTTTAGCTATTGCTGTTATTTATCAGATTTGGCTGTAGATGTGACATACCAACATAAAGGTATAGGCAAAATGCTTATTGCTAAAACAAAAGAGTGTTTAAAAGATGGTTGCAAAGTTATTTTGTTGTCAGCTCCTAAAGCTACAGAATATTATCACAAAATAGGCTTCAAACAACATCCCTCTGCTTGGTATTTGGAGTAAAAAAGGTTACATTATGAATATGTCCAATTTTTTAGAAGAAACTGAAATTATCAATTTTTCTCATCCAGATATACAAGCTTCAGCATTGTCATTCTCGAATGGTTGTAGCACCGATGAAGAGATAGCAAAAAAATGTTTTTTATTTGTACGAGATTAGATACAACATAGTGGCGATTATAAATCAAATATCACTACTTTGATTGCTAGTGATGTACTAAAACATCGCACTGGCTGGTGTTATGCAAAATCTCACTTATTGGCATCATTGCTTAGAGCAAATAAAATTCCTGCTGGATTTTGTTATCAAAGACTTAGTTGCTCAGAATACAAAGATGATGTTTATTGTCTGCATGGTTTGAATGCTATTTATCTCAAAAACTATGGCTGGTATAAAGTTGATGCAAGAGGAAATAAAGAGGGTGTTAATGCACAGTTTAATCCACCAATTGAAAAATTGGCATTTGAGTTAGCTGAAAATGAGTATGATTTATCAAAAATCTATGATAAGCCATTATCTGAGGTTGTAACTGCTTTAGAGAAAAATAAAACCTATGAAGAGATGATAAATAATTTTCCAGATTGTTTAGAAGTATAAACAAACTAAAAAGAACAAACTTGCAAACAAGGTTAGTAATCACCATAGAAAATGATATATTGTAAATCGAAATAAAATATGATATGATAAACAAAAAGGAGTTAAAATGATAAATAATCCCGTAGTTTGGTTTGAGATATATGTAAATGATATGGATAGGGCTTTGGATTTTTATAAGTCAGTATTTAAAATAGAATTTACCAAGCTAGAGAGTGAGCATATGGACTCAGATATGGAATATTTCGTATTCCCTAACAATGAGGATATGGAACAATATGGTACAGGTGGAGCATTGTGCAAGATGGATGGAATTAGTGCTGGTGGTGGCGGAACTATTGTATATTTTCATTGTGAAGATTGTGCGACCGAAACTAGCAGAGTCGTACCAGCTGGTGGCATAGTATTTAAAGAGAAATTTTCAATCAGTGAGAATGGATTTATATCATTAGTGCAGGACACAGAAGGCAATACTATCGGTTTACACTCTATGAAATAGTCTTTGAAATATTCACAAATATTTAAAAATCCAGTCACGAGAGGCTTGACCTTCGTGCAATTTCTCAGCTACTTTGGCGTGGTATTTTCTCATGTGGCCATTGCATCATTGCTTGTGTCACTTGGTGCTGGAGCGGATATGATAGCTATGATTTTTATAGCTATTTTGCTCCCTAGTCTGGTTCTGGCACCAGTTAATGGCTATATCATAGATAGGTTTGAGTTCAAAAAGCTTATTTTGGTGCTACTAATGATTGAGATGAGTATGACACTATGTTTTATGATGGTCGATAGTTTGGAGTATATTTGGTTGCTTTGGACTTTTTTGTTTATTCGCTCTATTGCTGGGACTATCATATTTACAGCCGAAATGTCTTACCTACCAAAAATCATATCAGGCGAGATGCTAAAAGAAGCAAACGAGGTACACAGTATCATCTGGTCAAGTACATTTGCTTTTGGTATGGCTTTAGGTGGGCTTAGTACATATTATTTTGGTTATATTGGTACATTTATGATTGATTTTGCATTTTATGTTATAGCTTTTTTTGTTATGTCAAAATTGCCTATTGAGGTCATAAGCAATAAAGCCCAAAGTGCATGGAATGCGACAAAGGAGCTGTTTGGCTATATCAAATCAAATCCAAAGTTAATACAGATAATGATACTGCATTCAAGCGTAGGTCTTACGGTGTTTGATACCATCATTACACTGTTAGCCAAAAATGAGTATAGATATATCATAGCAGTTCCACTTGCTATCGGGTGGATAAATTTCGCTCGTGCCATTGCATTGATGGCGGGTCCAGTTGTATTTGGTAAGCATATAAAAATGAATAATCTTTGGATAATAATGATATTACAAGGAGTTTCTATCATTTTATGGAGCTTTATGCAGTATGATTTTTATATATCACTATTTGGAATGTTTTTAGTGGGACTTTTTACTACATCGATATGGTCATTTACCTATTATCTGCTACAACAAAATACAGATAATGAATATCTAGGGCGAGTCATTTCGTATAATGATATGATGTTTATGGCAGTTAGCGTTGGTATGACATATACCATAGGAGTTTTGGCAGAGGCTGGAGTGGAGCTGAACTATATTAGTATGATTATAGGAGCTATATTTTTACTTGTTGGATTTTATGCTTTTATACTTAGAAATAGTATTGGTCTATCAAAAAAGTAATTTATTGTATAATTACATAATTAATTATAGTGAGTAAAAATGAGATTAGATACATATTTGAGCGAAAATGGCTATTTTGAGAGTCGCAATCGTGCGTTAGAAGCGATAAAATCTGGTAAAGTCACAGTAGATGGCAAAATAGGCAAACCATCAACGCAGTGTGACGAAAATAGCGATGTAATAGTAGAAAATGAGAAGTTTTATGCTAGTCGTGCAGGACGAAAACTAGATGCATTCCTAGATGGTCACGCAGTAGATATGAGGGACAAAAAAGCAGTTGATATTGGCTCAAGCACAGGTGGGTTTGCACAGATTGTATTAGAGCAGGGCGTTGCATCACTAACTTGTGTTGATGTTGGCAAGGATCAATTGCATATGAGTATCCGCAACAATAGTTTGGTTATAGTTCATGAAGAGTGTGATATTAGAGCTTTTGATAGCGATAGTTTTGATATTGTCACTTGTGATGTCTCATTCATATCTATTTTGGAGATTATAGATAGTATTGATAGACTAGCATCAAGAGATATTATTATTCTTTATAAACCTCAATTTGAAGTTGGTAAACTAGCAAAGCGTGATAGTCGTGGAGTGGTTGTAGATTTGGATTCTATTCGTTTTGCCAAAGATAAATTTGAGTTAAAATGCAATGAGCTTAAATGGGATTTGATTTATAATGAAGCATCAAAGCTAGAGGGAAAAGAAGGAAATTTAGAGTATTTTTATCATTACCAAAAGGCAAAAAATTGATAAAATCAATCGCCATAGGTTCGTTTGATGGTTTGCATATTGCACATCAAGAGCTTATTAGCAAAGTTGATGGCGTGGTTGTAATAGAGCGAAATTGTGCCACTCTTACAGCTGGATACAAGCGTACTTTTCATACAAATAAGCCAATGTTTTTTTATAGTTTTGATAAAATAAAAGATTTAACACCGCAAGAGTTCACGGATAAAATATCACTTGATTTTCCAGCTTTAAAAAAAATTATAATAGGTTATGATTTTGCGTTTGGCAGAGGCAAAAGTGGTAATAGTGATACACTAAAGACTCTTTTTCATGGAGATGTTGAAGTGATTGATGAGATAAAAATCGAAGGCGTTGGTGTACACAGTAAAATAATTAGAGAATTTTTAGCAAATGGAAATATACGCAGAGCTAATCAATTTTTAGGTTATGAGTATCAGATAGATGGAATAGTTATCAAAGGTCAGGGGCTTGGCAAAAATGAACTTGTTGCGACTATTAATATAGAAGTTAATGATTTATTATTGCCATATGATGGCATATACGCAACCAATACAAAGATAGATGATGTATGGTACAGTAGTGTTAGTTTTCTTGGTAATAGAGTTAGCACTGATGGGAAATTCTCCATAGAGACTCATATATTAGATACCAATATCGGTGAAATAAGTGGAGTGATTGCTATAAAATTTATTGATTTTATCAGAGAGAATCGTAAATATGATAATCTGATAGATTTAAAAGCACAAATAGCCAAAGATACAAACAAGGCAAGGGAGATAAATGAAAGATGATATTTTTTCTAAACCAATAGAAAAAAAGTTTGAATTTGACGAATCGGTAGCTACTGTTTTTGATGATATGATTGGTAGGTCTGTACCATTTTATGATGAAGTGCAAAAACTAATAATTTCATATATATTAAAACGAGAACAGAATGGGCTAATAGTTCTTGATCTCGGCTCATCTACTGCTAAGTTTTTACTAGATTTAAGCACAAAGTCTACGGCAAATATGAACCTAAATGGGATTGATAATTCAATAGCAATGGTAGAACACGCAAAAGCAAAGTGCAAAGCTTATGGTGCCAAAATAAATTTAGAATATGGCGATATGACTACTGATGATTTTATAAATTCTGATGTTATAGTAGCGAACTATACACTTCAATTTATAAGACCACTAGAGCGACCGCAACTGGTCAAAAAAATATACAATGCCCTCAAAGTGAACGGGATATTTATATTTAGCGAAAAAGTAATATTTGATGACAAGCTACTAGATAAGCAGATGATAGATATATATTATGAGTTCAAAAAATCAAATGGATATAGTGTTTATGAGATAGCACAAAAAAGAGAAGCACTAGAGAATGTACTTGTCCCATTTACCATAAAAGAGAATATTCAGATGTGCAAAGATGCTGGATTTGACACAATCAATACTATTTTTCAATGGGGCAATTTTGTCTCGTTTGTAGCTTTGAAGAAATAAAGATTATTATTTGTAACAAAAGGGTATAATCTTGCAATTATTTTTTAAGGAAACAAAATGAGTTGGACACCGAGTAGCTGGAGAGAATTTCCAATAAAACAACAACCACATTATGAAAATCAAGACGAGCTAAAAGCAGTAGAGGCAGAACTGGCTAGCTATCCACCGCTAATATTTGCAGGAGAGGCTAGAAATCTAAAAGCAGAACTAGCTAGAGCAGGGCGTGGAGAGGCATTTTTGCTCCAAGGTGGGGATTGTGCTGAGAGTTTTGGGGAGTTTAAAGCAAGTACTATCAAAAATCTATTTAAACTAATGCTTCAGATGAATATGGTTCTAATGTACTCTACTGGTAAGCCGATTATTAAAGTAGGTAGGATAGCAGGGCAGTTCGCAAAACCACGAAGTAGTGATTTTGAAGAGATAGATGGCGTGAGTTTGCCTAGTTATCGTGGAGATATTATTAATGATATTGAATTCACATCAGAAGCTAGAGTACCGAACGCAAAACGAATGATAAAGGCATACAATCAATCAGCCGCTACTATGAATCTGCTTAGAGCTTTTGCTAGAGGTGGGATGGCAGATTTAGCTCAAGTTCATCAATGGAATTTGGATTTTATACAAGACCACGACATAGGCAAAAAATACGAAGAGTTAAGTACAAAAATAGATGAAGCCATGAGATTTATGAGTGCATGTGGACTGGATATTAAAACTATGCCACAGCTTCATCAAACTGTGCTTTATACTTCACACGAGGCATTATTGCTTAATTATGAAGAAGCCCTTACAAAAAAAGATAGCTTAACTAGCGAATGGTATGATTGTTCTGCTCATATGCTTTGGATAGGCGATAGGACTAGAAATCTAACAGAGGCTCATATAGAGTATTTTAGAGGCATACAAAATCCAATTGGTTGTAAAGTTGGACCAAGCATGGGAGAAGATGAGCTAATAGGGCTTATTGATGCACTAAATCCAAACAATGAAGAGGGACGATTGAACCTAATCGTTCGTATGGGAGCTGATAAGATAGAGCAATATTTCCCACAACTTTTAGCAAGAGTAAAAAAAGAGGGTAAAAATGTTGTTTGGAGCTGTGACCCGATGCATGGAAATGTTGAAAAAGCTAGTAGTGGATTTAAAACTAGAGATTTTGAAAATATACTTAGCGAGATGAAACAATTTTTTGCAATTCATGAACGAATGGGTACTGTAGCAGCCGGAATTCATCTTGAGATGACTGGCGAAGATGTTACAGAGTGTACAGGAAGCCAAAGCTGTGCCATAACTTCAGATGGGCTATCTAGCCGATACCACACACAATGTGACCCAAGATTAAATGCCAAGCAAGCACTTGAACTAGCATTTGTAATATCAGATACTCTTAAAAAAGCTAGATAAACGCTTTTTTCATCTCATCTTCAATCTCATCAAGTGAGTATTGATGATTTGTGAAATAATCAAATGCTAAAACACCTTGAAATAAAAGCATATCACTGCCATCATTTGTTGGTTTGCCTAGTTTTTTGGCTAGTTTTAAAAACGGTGTATCTTTGCCATAAATAATATCTACACAACCTTTCGAATTTTTTATAAGTTGCTCTAGTATTCCTATTGGGGCGGGCAAGCTATCATCACTTAGTCCTGCTGATGTCATATTTACTATCAGATCATATGGTTGGCTACTGTCAAAATCATCAAATATATAGCAATCAAAGCCATTATCTGTAAATAATTGCAATCTATTTTGTGAACGATTTAGTATAGTGACATCGTATTGTGTGTTTCTGAGTATAATTGAAGTAGATTGAGCCGTCCCTCCAGCACCTAGAATTAAAATGGTTTTAATATCTTTAAATTTTAATATTGATTTTAGAAATCCAGAACCATCAGTATTATATCCGTACAATTTTCCATTTTTCAAAACTATGGTGTTGACCGCTTTTGCTATTCGTGCAAATTCGTCAAGCTCATCACACGCCATGAAAGCCTCTTCTTTATGTGGCACAGTTATATTTGCACCGCTTAGTCCAAGTGATATGAATTTTTCTTTTAATTTAGTGCCATCTTCTAGCAAGTATCTGCCATAACAACCATCAAATTCAAGATTTTTAAAGGCAAAATTATGCATAAGTGGGGATTTTGAATGTGAAACTGGATTACCAAATATGACAAATAATTTTTTATACATTTATTTTTATTTCAGACAGGTCTTGTAGTGTAGCAAGTAATGCACCTAGTTTGTTTTTAACTTCTAGATATTCAAGCTCTGGAATTGAATCAGCAACCACTCCAGCACCAGCTTGAAGTGTAATTTGATTATCTTTAATAAGTGCTGTTCGTATAGTAATAGCAGAATCCATATTTCCATTAAATGCAAAATATCCTACACATCCACTATAAAAACTTCTCTTTAGTCCTTCAAATTCAGCTATAAGCTCCATGGCTTTTATTTTTGGAGCACCAGTCATGGTGCCAGCTGTGAAAGTAGCCATAAATAGATCAAACATATCTTTGCTACTATCAAGCATAGCTTCAACATCGGAAACCATATGCATTACATGGCTATATCGTTCAACCCTCATCATTTCAGTGACTTTCACACTTCCTGTGGCAGCAACACGGCTAACATCATTTCTGCCCAAATCTATAAGCATTAAATGTTCAGCACACTCTTTGGCATCGCTTAGCATTTCAAGTTCAAGCTCTTTATCTCTGGTGCTATTTTTGCCTCTTTTCCTTGTGCCAGCAATTGGTCTTAGTAGAATTTCTCCATCACTAAGCCTTACCATCACTTCAGGAGATGATCCACATATGGAGAAGTCTTCAAAATCTAATAAGAAGAGGTATGGCGATGGATTTTTGGATCTCAATAATCTATAAAAACTTAATGGATCGATTTGTGCTTTTTGTGTATATCTATTAGATAGTAATATTTGAAAAACATCACCAGCTCTAATATGTTCTTTGGCTTCATCTACCATACTCATAAATCTATTCTCATCAATAGAAAAATGACCATCATCAAGTAAAATAGCAGGATTTAAATGTGATGGTTTATGCACTTTAAATAGTAGATTCTCTATTGATTGAATACCATTTTTAATATTTTCATCATTTTGTATTATTGTAAGGGTTGCATTTTTGTGAGAATATCCAATAATAATTTTAGGACGAATAATATCCATATCTGGTATATTGATATTATCTATTAAGGCATCCATTGTAGATGCCAAGATGGGCTCAAAAACCTTTACCATATCATAGCCAATAAATCCAATAAATCCATCTACAAAACTAAATCCAGCATTTTCGCTTATTGACTGATATTTTTCTTTATCTATTTTTGAATAGTAAGATTTTAAAAATTCAAATGGATTTTCATCTATACTGTGTCTTTTACCGTTTGAATCTTTATATGATGTTTTATTATTTTTATAGGTTAGTCGTTCAAAATCACCAATAGCTATAAAACTAAAGTTGCCGTCCTGTGTATTGACAACGCTTTCAAAAAGCATTGTTGTTTCATCTTTAAATAGATTTTTTATTTCAGCATATATTGCTACAGGTGTAAGCTGGTCAAAAAGAATAGTTTTTAACAACTTGGAACCTTAAGGCTTTACTATAAATGCGTCTTTATTGACTTTTGATTTTACTACTTTTAGGGCAGCCTCGGCTTTTTCTTGGCTACTAAATGGACCCACCATTACTTTTGTACCTTTTTCTCTTTTTAATGATTTATATTCAAGCCCACTATTTTTAATTGCAGTTTCTACTTTGCTAACATTCTCTGCATTACCAAAGGCACCAGCTTGAATATAATAACTTCCTGTGCTATTAACTTCTTTTTTTACTTCAGCTTTCTGAGTCTCTTTTTTCACAACTTCTTTGACTGATTCTACTTTTTGCTCAACTTTTGGAACTACTTTCTTCACAACTTCTTTTACTGATTCTTTTACAGTTTCTACTTTTTGCTCAACTTTTGGAACTACTTTTTTCACAACTTCTTTTACTGATTCTTTTACAGTTTCTACTTTTTGCTCAACTTTTGGAACTACTTTTTTCACAACTTCTTTTACAGTTTCTACTTTTTGTTCAACTTTTGAAACTTCTTGCATTTCTTGTGATTCTTCTTTTACAACTTGACCTATATTTATGCTACTATTTACTTCTGCTGGTTGAGATGTCGTATTTGATTCATTTAAATCCATAGCATTACTACTGTTTGTATCAAGCAGTAAATCATTATTTGCAAGCTCAGTTTTATTCATATCAGCTAATGGACTAACTGTAGGTTTATCAATCATAATTTTTGTCAATAAAATAGCAATCAATAATATTATAGCAAACAATACTACTATTGTTAAAATATTCTTGTTGCCACTCTTCTTCGTTCTTGAAGAATCAATTATTAAGTCATCTAAATTATTATCTTTCATGGCTATCCTTTTTTTAATTATATCTCATTATCTTTATATTTGCACATTTTAATATATTGGTTTATCGTAAATTACAAATTTTCGAGCCAATAGTTTAACCTCTTCTTTGATTTTAGCATGAAGTGCCACATCTTCGATATTGTCAAGTACATCAGCAATATAATTTGCAATTATTTCAAACTCTGCTTCTTTCATGCCTCTACTTGTAAGAGCAGGTGAGCCTATTCTCACTCCTGAAGTAACGAACGGGCTTCTGGTCTCTCCTGGAACCGTATTTTTATTAACCGTGATACCTGCATTCCCAAGTGCTGCGTCAGCATCTTTACCTGAAAATGGTTTATTTAAAAATGATACAAGTACAAGATGATTATCTGTTCCATTTGAAACTATATCATACCCTCTGCTCATCAAAACTTCAGCTAAAACTTTTGCATTTGCTTTAACTTGCTTTGCGTAAACTTTCCACTCATTGCTAAGATTATATTTAAATCCAACAGCTTTGGCTGCAATTACATGGACAAGTGGACCACCTTGTTGTCCTGGGAATATAGCTGAGTTTATCTTTTTGGATATCTCTTCATCATTTGTCATTATCATACCACCTCTAGGACCAGCTAGAGTTTTGTGCGTAGTGGTTGTTACTACATGAGCATGAGGAAATGGACTAGGATGCTCACCAGCACAAACAAGACCTGCTATGTGTGCAATATCAGCAAATAATATAGCGCCAACAGCATCAGCTATCTCTCTAAATTTAGCAAAATCAATCTCTCTAGCATATGCGCTTGCCCCACATACTATAATGTGTGGCTGAGTAATTTTTGCTATATCCATAACTCTATCATAGTTGATTCTTCCATCAAGTTCAACACCATAAGTGAAACTTTGGTAGTTTTTACCTGAAAAACTAGGTTTGCTTCCGTGAGTTAGGTGTCCACCATGGCTTAAATCCATACCAAGTATTTTATCTCCAGCTTTAATTAATGCAGCGTACACAGCACTATTAGCTTGGCTTCCAGCGTGAGGTTGTACATTGGCGTAGTTACATCCAAAAAGTTCACAAGCTCTATCTATTGCTAGTTGCTCGACTACATCGGCATATTCACAACCACCATAATATCTTTTATATGGATAACCTTCTGCATACTTATTTGTAAAAATACTTCCCATCGCCTCCATGACAGCTGGCAGGGTAAAATTCTCACTAGCTATCATCTCTAGGTGATCTGTTTGTCTTTCTAGCTCATTATTGATAGCTTCGTAAATTTCTGGGTCAAATTTTTCTATTTCGTAACTCATTTTTATTCCTTTAATTATTGTGTGTCATTATTTGTTTGCAAAGCAACTTCTGGTCTCATCGCTGGAAAAAGCAATACATCTCTAATTGAGTGTTGATTTGTAAGCATCATTACAAGTCTATCTACCCCAATGCCTTCGCCAGCCGTCGGTGGCATACCATAGCTTAAAGCTCTTACATAGTCCAAATCCATATGCATAGTCTCGTCATCTCCTGTTACCTCTTTGGCGTCTACTTGGGCTTTAAATCTTTCATATTGATCAATCGGGTCATTGAGTTCGCTAAACCCATTTGCTATCTCCTTGCCAGCAATGAAAAGCTCAAATCTCTCTGCAATGTCAGGATTTTCATCGCTTCTTCTTGCAAGTGGAGATATATCTATTGGGAAATCTGTGATAAAAGTAGGATTGATTAATTTACCCTCTACAAACCCATCAAATAGTTCTGCTTGTAGATATCCTAGTGATAAATTTTCATCAGCTTTTAGATTATTTGCTTTTAAGTACTCCAAAGCTTTAGTTTTGTCAGTTGCCACCTCAGCAGGAACACCACCAATAGTGGTTAATGATTCTATATACTTTACTTTTGCAAATGGAGTTGTGAAATCAATATCAAAATCCCCATATGGTAATTTTTTTGGAAGATTTAGTTCACTAATTAGATAATCAAATAACTCCTCGGTTATCTCCATTAAGTCTGTATATCTGTGATATGCCCAGTAAAATTCTATCATCGTAAATTCTGGGTTATGGGTATGATCCATTCCTTCGTTTCTAAAATTTCTATTTATCTCAAACACGGCATCCATACCACCAACAACAAGTCTTTTAAGATATAGTTCTGGTGCTATTCGTAGGTATCTACTAACATCAAGAGCATTATGGTGGGTGATAAATGGTCTTGCATTTGCTCCACCAGGAATTGGGTGTAGCATTGGAGTTTCTACCTCTAGAAAAGTTTTACTTTCAAAAAATCTTCTTATTAGAGATACAATTTTACTTCTAATCACAAATGTATCTTTTATTTCTGGGTTCATAATCATATCTAAATATCTTTGACGATATCTAAGTTCTGTATCTTGCAAGCCATGAAATTTTTCTGGTAGTGGCGATACTGTTTTTGTGACTATTTCAAAGCTTGAACAGTGCAGAGTAAGCTCGCCAGTTTGAGTTACAAATGGGAATCCAGTTGCAGTGACTATATCTCCAACTTCAATAAGTTTTTTAATTTTATTATAGTATCCTTCTGGTAGGTCATCACGACTATAATATAGCTGAACCATAGAGTCACTATCTTGTATTTTTGCAAATGCAGCTTTACCCATTATTCTTAAAAGTTTTATACGACCAGTTAGTGTAACGCTTTGAGTCTCATCTCTTTTATTTTCATCCTCTATGAGGTATCCAAATTGCTCTAAGAAAGCCTTTGAGCCAATGCCTTTATTTATAACATTTGGATATGGATTTATACCCTCTGCCTTTAGCTCATTTGATTTTTTTATTCTCTCTTGAATATATTGGTTTTCAAATATCAACTCTATTCTCCTTCTTTTATCAATTGTTTTGTTTGGCATACTTTGCATATACCTATTATTTTCATGTTGTGACCCGTCATGCGAAATCCAAACTTTTGTGCTACCTCATGCTGTTGATGCTCTATTGTTTCATCGTAAAACTCTTCAATGTGTCCACAACTTGTACACACAAGATGATCATGATGTTTTTTTAATCCAAATTCATATTTTTTGCCTTGAACACCAAAAGATATAGATGTTACTATTCCAGAATCTTCAAGCAATGACAATGTTCTGTATATTGTAGCTATCCCAATGTTACTATCATGATACTGTTGTTTTAGCTGGGCAGAAATCTCTTCTGGCGTATAGTGACCATCGTTTTCATACAAGAATTTTACAATTAATTCTCGTTGCTTGGTGTATTTTAAATCATTTGATTTGATAAGTGACTTGAATTGTTCCAAAAGAAGATTATATGCAATCATGATAGTCCCTACTTGGTTTTGTTTTTATCATTTAGTATATCAGATGAAGGCTTAATGCCACCAATGGAAATCTCTTTTGGATCTAAATTTATCACATATGAACCAGTAGCCAATAGATATGGTGCAACCAGACTACTACCAGTATATTTACTTAATGTTTCTTTTAATAGAGCCACATTTGATAGTGCAGTAATCATAACGGCAAATATAATAAAATATTTACCACCTCCTAGGACAAAACCAAGTATATTATTCACAAAACCAAGACCAGATGCAGCTGTAAGTTTTGAAAGAATAGAACCAAGTGACATAATACTAAACCATACTATTGCTAAAATAGCAAAAAATCCTACCATGGTAAGTAAAGTTTTATTTTCTATATGTGCTATATGCTCACTAATAAATGTAGACATTACAAGAGAAAATCTAGATGCCAAAAAAAGACCTAATATAATACCAACAAAGCCCAAAAGTTCTCTAAAAAAACCATGAATATATCCTTTTGCTCCCATTAAGATGACAATAATACCTATAAGCATATCTAGTGAGTTTAAATTTTCCATTCCTATTTGTCCCGTTTTTGTATCTATTGTGCTTTTATAAAGCTATATTAGTTTTCCTAATTCGTCTTGTTTATTTGAGTACTGCATTGCATGTTCTTTTGATATTGTACCTTTTTTAACAAGGTCTACTAGCACTTGGGTTTGAGTTCTCATGCCACTTGTCTCTTGACCTAATTGCATTTGTGAATATATTTGGTGAATTTTTTCTTCACGAATTAGATTTGCAATGGCGTGATTTACTATCATAATTTCAGAAGTGGCAATCCTTCCACCACCTATTTTTGGTATTAGTGATTGTGCTATTACGGCAACTAAAGATGTTGATAGCATTGCTCTTATTTGTGGTTGTTCATCACCACTAAATACATCAATAATACGGTTCACTGTACTTGGAGCAGAGCTTGTGTGCAAAGTACCAAAAACCAAGTGACCAGTCTCAGCGGCCGTTAGTGCAGCTGAGATTGTCTCTTTATCCCTCATCTCCCCAACAAGTATTACATCTGGATCTTGTCTCATTGCATATTTTAATGCAGTTGCAAATGAACTTGTATCTTGCCCGACCTCTCTATGCGAAAATACAGATTTATTATTGGTATGTACAAATTCCACAGGATCCTCAGCAGTTACAATGTGCTTGTTTTCGTAAGTATTTATTTCATTAAGCATCGCAGCAAGAGTAGTAGACTTCCCAGAACCAGTAGGACCAGTGACTAGGATAATGCCTTTTTCTCTTTTTATCATTTGCTTATAAATAGCTGGAGCACCTAAATCATCAAGTGATGGTATGACGATAGGAATAGTCCTAAATGCAGCACCCATCTCTCCTAGCGCATAATAAAAGTTAGCCCTAAAACGACCAATGTTTGGCAGTTCAAATGAAAAGTCAAGCTCTAAATTTTCTTCAAATTGTGCAATTTGCTTAGCTGAAATAATAGGATAACATAGTGCCTTAATATCGTTTCCAGTTAGTGTAGCCATATTCACAACCTTCAGTGCACCATCAAGTCTAATCTGAGGTTTACTTCTGCTTACTAGATGCAAATCAGATGCTTTGTGCGTTACTATCAATTGTAGGAGTTGATTAATGTTTGCATCTGCCATAGTCTATACGCCTTTATTCTATAATTGCAGGAACGACAAAAAAGTCATCAATGCTAGTTTTATTATTTGCAAGTATACTTTGCACGACTTCTAGCTGACCATGCACAATATCTTCTCTCATTGGTGTTCCACCATTTAAAGTTGAAAATGATGCATCAAGATGTTCAGTATCCAGTTCACTAAGATTTTCAACATATGAAACTATACTTGATAGTTGGTTTATAACTTCATCTTTTTTACTTTCATCTATGTTTAGGTGTGATAATTTTTCTAATTTAGCCAAAACTGTGTGGTCTATTTGCACGATTTACCTTTTTTGAAGCGGTTTTTTATTTTTATAATTGTACATTAAATTTGTTTAAGCTATAACTATACAAAGAATTATTATTTTAACAAGGAAAAAGAATGAAAAAAATAGATATGAGTTCGGCAGAATTTTTGACAGAATTAGAAAAAACAAAAAAATTTACCGATAAAGTCTGTAATCAATTTGGATTTGTTTATCATCCGATGGCAGATGTAAACGAAGGTGTAACAATGGGGCTAGCAAGGCACAAAATGCTATATGGCAAAAGGTTTTGCCCATGTTTTATGGTAATAGAAGAAAATGGAAAACATGTAAGTGCTGACAATAGAACATGTCCATGTACAGTTGCACTTGAAGAAGAAATTCCAAATGAGGGCAAATGCCACTGTGGAATATTTTGTTCACAATCATATGTAGATAATTATCAAGGTTAAACAATGAATGTTTCGTCAACCAATTTAGTTAAAATGCTTGAAGATAGAAAAGCTGGAGAAGCTGATTTTATATTAGTAGATGTCAGAGAATATCATGAGTATGAGGCTGGGCGTATTGACGGTGTTGATAGACACTTGCCGATGTCATCTTTTAGTGAATGGGGTGAAGAGTTTTTTAATAACAATATGGATAAAAAAATAATTTTTACATGTCGTTCAGGTAATAGAAGTGGTCAGATAGAGAGAATGTTTGAACATAATGGACACAAAAATGTGTATAATCATGTCGGTGGTATTATCTCATATGGTGGTAAAATTGTTAGAGGTTTGTAATATATGAATAGTGTTGATTTGCTCTTAAAACTAATAAGTTTTAAAACCACAACTCCACAAGATGATGGTGCATTTGAATTTTTAGAGACTTATCTAGATGGCTATGAAGCCTTGTATCATAATCAAAATGGTGTCAAAAATATTTTTTTAACCAAGAAATTTAGTGATGATAGCATGCATCTTTGTTTTGCTGGACACATAGATGTAGTTCCTGCTGGTGAAGGATGGCTTACAAGTCCATTTGTGCCAATGATAAAAGATGGTTTTATTTATGGCAGAGGCGCCCAAGACATGAAAGGTGGAGTTGCCTCATTTGTGGAAGCAGTTAATAATACAAAAAACTTTGATGGAAGAGTATCTATTTTGCTCACAAGTGATGAAGAGGGTGATGCAATACACGGCACAAAGATTATGCTCGAACACTTAAAAAGCAAAAATCTTATGCCAACACATTGCGTAGTTGCAGAACCTACATGTGAGAGTGTCTTTGGAGATGCTATTAAGGTGGGTAGGAGAGGTTCTATTAATGGAATTTTAGAATTAAAAGGCAAACAAGGGCACGCAGCATATCCAGAAAAAGCCATCAATCCTATCCATCAAATTGCCAATATATTGAATGATATTGCTGGGGTAGATTTAGATGAAGGTGATGAGTATTTTGCACCAAGCAAACTAGTTATTACAGATATACGCTCTGGATATGAGGTAACAAATGTCACACCAAATTCTCTGAAGCTTATGTTTAATGTGCGTAATTCCACAAAAACCTCATTAGAAGATATTAAAATATTTATTGAGAGTAAGTTTGTAGGTATGGATTTTGATTTGAAGCTTTCGCAATCAGCTAATCCATTTGTCACAAATGGAGATGGATTATTAGTCACTAAGCTAAGTGGTGCGATTGAAAAATATTGTGGCATATTACCAAAATTATCAACTGCTGGTGGTACAAGTGATGCTAGATTTATTGCTCCATATGGTGTAGAAGTTTTAGAATTTGGAGTGATAAATGATACAATTCATGCACCAAACGAGAGAGTTGGCGTTAGTGAAATTGAAAAATTATATAGTGTGTTTAGAGAATTAATTGATACAATAGGAGATAAAAATGAAAAAAATAATAATGATATTTGCTCTAATTATGAGCGTGTTAAGTGCTGATTCCATTAAATGGGAAAGCAATCTAGATACTGCCATCGCTAAAGCCAAAGTTGAGAAAAAAAATATCATGATAATGATAGAAAGTGATCATTGTAGATGGTGTCATAAGATGCATGAGACAACACTAAGTGACCCCAAAATTAAAAAGGCATTATCTGGGTATGTCGCTCTAAAAATAGACAGAAATAACCCTTTGCTACTTAAAAGTTTCCCAGCTGTTGCAGGGGTGCCAACTATACTATTTATAACTCCAAATAAAAAGATTTTAACAACGGCACTTGGCTATGTGGAGACCTATGATTTTATGAGTTATCTTAGAGATGCATCTTTCGCAAATAAGAAATAAGATATGACTGAAACCCAAAAAAGCTATCTTTTCAAATCGGCTTCTTATTCATTGGGTTTGATTTCTATTTTTGTGGTGTTATTTTTTTTCTTTCTTGATATTTCCAATAATGATTTTTTTATAATTTCTGCTTTTATAATCGTTGTTGCGGTGATTTCTATTTTGTTTAACTTTAAATTTATCAGTGAAATACTAGATGATAGATATAGAAAAAAAAGACGATTTAAACATAAGATGGATATTAAAATTAAGATAAAAAATCGTCAGAGAAATGATATGATATCGGCAATTGCCCATGAATTTAGAAACCCTATATCTGTTATCATGGGATATGCTCAAACACTTAATGATGATAGTGAAATAGACACAAAATTAAGGGCAAAATTTTTGTCAAAAATATATGATAATAGCCAAAAGATTGAAACAGTACTTGCAAGACTGATACTTTGGAATAAATTTGAGAGTAAAAGTGCAAAGCTAGAAACTACTAGTTTTTTACTTGATGGACTTGTCAATGAAACCATTTTTGCACTCAAAGAAAAATATCCGAATAGAAATATTAAGATTAATAGTGATAATTCTATTGTCGAAGCTGATAGGCTTTTGATTGGAATTGTGTTGCAAAATATTATAGAAAATGGACTCAAGTATTCTATGGACGATATAACGATAAATATCAAAGAGTTGTCAGTCACGGTTAACGATAGTGGAGTTGGTATTAGCAATGAAGATATTGCACTAATAACTAAAAAATTTTATCGTTCAGGTACACATGATTGGGATAACTCAATGGGAATTGGGCTATCAATTGTAAAACAGATATTAAAGCTACACCATAGTGAGCTAAAAATAACCAGTAATATAGGTGATGGTTCGTCATTTTCGTTTGATTTAAAAGATAAATTTTTAATTGATAATATTGAAGTGTGATTTGTAAATATGGAGCGGGCGAAGAGATTCGAACTCTCGACCCTAACCTTGGCAAGGTTATGCTCTACCCCTGAGCTACGCCCGCATCCAAAAAAGTTTTGCTAATTTTGTGGTACCCCGGGTCGGACTCGAACCGACACGAGCAAGCCCACCAGATTTTGAGTCTAGCGTGTCTACCATTCCACCACCGAGGCATAAATTGCAGTGAGAATAATACATAAAATCTGCTTAAAAATTGTTGAAGTACAGTATACACATATTTCAATTAGCAACATTTAGACTCTATAACAGTAAGTTTTGATATAATTATAGATAATAAAAGTTTGTATAATGGAGTTTGAGTGAGAATAGCAGTAATCATAAGTATCATCGTATTATTGTATGGTGCGTTTTCAACAATTTTTCATGACACATCACTCGTGGGTAAATTTGGAAAAGTTTTTGGTGATATGAATCTATATCTTTTTGGTTTTGTGGGCTATATCATTTTATTGCTTTTAATGTATCCAATGTATCAAGTCTATAGCAATAGATATTTAGCAAAGAGAATAGATTTTATAGTTGGTTGGTTTGTATTGTTTGTTGCTCTTATTTTGCTTGGAGGTATAGTTTTTGATATGCCAAATTCAGGAAAGGTAGGTTCTTTATTAGCAGGTGCATTATTGCCTTATATTGGATTGGCAGGTGCATGGATGTTTTGGTTGATGCTAGCTGTCCTTGGAACCATTCTTGTGGTCGATGATGATTTCAAATGGAGAGAGCTTGTTGAGAAATTTGAAATAATATTTGAGCCAAAAGAAAATATTGGTTTGTACAATTTTGGTTTTGGCAAATTGCCACTAAAACAGATTACTGAGTGGATATCAAATTTATACAGTAATCCATTTAGTCAAAAAGAACAATCAGATATTCATGTTGTAAAAACTATTCAAAATGATAGTATAGATGATTTTGATACACCATCATATATGAAAAGAGATATAAAGTATTCAGTAGAAGAAATAAGAGAACAACGAACCAAAAGCAGTCCAAATATTAGTATAACACCTATAGATAAAAATATTGATGACAATGCAAACACACAAAGCCTGCATCACAATGAAAGAGCAGTAATAAAATCATCTGGAGTGGAGATAATTGAAGAACTAGAAGAAAATACAAAAATATTATCACATATAGACAAAGGAGTAGTTGTTGCTCCAAAGAACTTCAGATTGCCAAAATTAGAATTTTTAACAAAAGCACCAAAAAGCACCAAGAAGATAAATGAAGAAGAGATAGATAGAAAAATCAAAGATTTATTAGATAAGCTTAAGAAGTTCAATATAGAAGGTGATGTTGTTAGAACATACTCAGGACCACTTGTCACTACTTTTGAATTCAAACCAGCCCCACATGTAAAGATTTCAAAGATACTTGGACTTCAGGATGACCTAGCTATGGCTTTGAGTGCTGAGACTATTCGGATTCAAGCCCCCATTCCAGGGCGTGATGTAGTGGGAATTGAGATTCCAAATGAGATAATTGAAACAATTTATCTTAGAGAAATATTAGAAAGCCCACTATTTAAAGAATCTAAATCGCCACTTACGGTAGCACTAGGCAAAGATATAGTTGGCAAACCATTTATTACAGATATTAAAAAACTACCACATTTATTAATAGCAGGAACAACTGGTAGTGGTAAATCAGTAGGGATTAATGCTATGATTTTATCTCTTTTGTATCGCAATGACCCAGACCAGCTAAAGCTTATGATGATTGATCCTAAGATGCTTGAATTTTCTATTTATAATGACATACCACACCTTATAACTCCAGTTATAACATCTCCAAAAAAAGCTATTGCAGCTCTAGCTAATATGGTTGGAGAGATGGAAAGACGATATGTTTTAATGGCAGAGAACCGTACCAAAAATATTGAAAACTATAATGATAAAGTTGTGAAAAATCGCTTGGCAGATCCATTGCCATATATAGTCATAGTTATTGATGAACTTGCCGATTTGATGATGAATGGAGGCAAGGAGGTTGAATATTCAATAGCAAGATTAGCTCAAATGGCAAGAGCTAGCGGGATTCATCTAATAGTCGCCACCCAAAGACCAAGTGTGGATGTCGTTACAGGACTCATCAAAGCAAATTTACCTTCACGGCTCAGTTATAGGGTAGGACAGAGAATTGATTCTAAAGTCATACTTGATGCCATGGGTGCTGAGAGTTTGCTTGGGCGTGGAGATGGACTCTTTACTCCTCCCGGATCAACAGGTCTAGTTAGACTTCACGCTCCATGGAATAGCGAAGAGGAGATTGAAAAAATTGTTGAATTTTTAAAAGCACAACGATTACCAGATTATGACGAGAGTTATCTAATAGCTGATGCCGTAGGTCAAAAAAGTGATAATGGTGATGTAGTGCTTGATCTTGATCCACTGTACGAGCAAGCAAAAGATGTCATAATAACTGATGGTAAGACCTCAATATCTTACTTGCAACGAAAGTTACAAATAGGGTATAATAGATCAGCTAATATAATTGAACAGCTTGAAGCAAAAGGAGTTTTAAGCAGTCCAAATAACAAAGGCAATCGTGAAATCTTATAACAAAAGGAACAATAATGGCATATTTTAGCGAAGCAAAAAAAGGTGATAAGGTATATGGACTTATATTTGGTAAGGGTAAAATTGTAGATATTTTTCCTGATAGTTACTATTCACTAATGGTAGAATTTAAAAATGGCTATGAAGTTCCATATACCGAAGATGGCATACCAGGCTGGGGTAATTTCAAAAAACAGACGCTATTTTATAGAGCTGATGTTGATTTGTGCAATGAAGATTTTTCTCCAGTTGATAAAATTATACCGTACAAAAAATTAATAAAATTAAGAAGCAAAAACAAACTAGAGGTAAGATTGCCATCTGGAATATGGAGACCTATCAAAAATACAGATTCAGAATATGTTGAAAAAATAATCAAAAAAGAGAAGTTTCATCTATTCAGAAAACTTAAAGACTAACTATTTACTGTCACAAATCTATACAGTAAGCTTATAGTTTATGATTTTAATCCTTCATCTAATCACTAATTTATTTCATTGTGGATATTATCTATAATATTATTACACAAAGGATTTTTCATGGCACTTATTGAAGATTATAAAAAACACACAGACGAGAGAGCTTTGCTTGGCGTTCCTCCACTACCATTAACAGCGTCACAAGTTGCAGAGCTTGTAGAATTATTAAAAACAAACAACTCATCAGATAAAGAGTTTCTTGTAAATCTTATAGAAAACAGAGTTCCAGCTGGTGTTGATGACGCTGCTTATGTTAAAGCTGCATTTTTAAATGCAATTGTACAAGATGAAGTAAAATGTGATGCTATAAGCAAGATTCATGCAATAGAAATTTTGGGCAAAATGCTAGGTGGTTTTAATGTTGACCCACTAGTAAAGGCACTAGACAATAGTGATGACTCAGTAGCTAGTGCAGCTGCAAATGAATTAAAAAACACAATCCTAGTTTACAATTCATTCAATGATGTAAAAGATTTAATGGATAAAGGCAATAGCTATGCTAAAGAGATTATGCAATCATGGGCAAATGCGCAGTGGTTTACAAATAGCCCTGAACTGGCTCGTGAGATTACACTAACTGTATATAAAATCCCAGGTGAAACCAATACCGATGATTTATCTCCAGCAAGTGAAGCATTTACTAGAGCTGATATTCCACTTCATGCCAACTCAATGCTTGGTTCTAAAATGGAGAAACCACTGGAGAAAATGAGTGAGCTTAAACTCAAAGGCAATCCACTTGTTTATGTTGGTGATGTTGTGGGTACTGGAAGTAGTAGAAAATCAGGTATCAACTCAGTTCAATGGCATATGGGAGAAGATATAAATGGTATTCCAAATAAAAGAACAAAAGGTGTGGTTATAGGTAGTATTATCGCTCCAATATTTTTTAATACAGCAGAAGATAGTGGCTGTTTACCAATCGAGGCAAATGTAGATGCTCTTGAGACTGGTGATGTAATTACTGTAAAACCATTTGATGGTGTTATTGAAAAAGATGGCGTAACTGTATCTACTTTTACAATGTCTCCAAACACACTACCTGACGAGATGAGAGCAGGCGGAAGAATCCCTTTGATTATAGGAAAAGGTTTGACCGCAAAAGCTAGAGAAGCACTTGGTCTTGGTGCTAGTGATATGTTTATGGTAGCTGAGCAACCGAGCGATGATGGTAAAGGATATACTCTAGCTCAAAAAATGGTAGGCAAGGCATGTGGTGTAGCTGGTGTTAAAGCTGGTGTGTATTGTGAGCCAATAGCAACCACGGTTGGAAGCCAAGATACAACTGGTCCAATGACTAGAGATGAAGTAAAAGAGCTTGCAGCATTAGGCTTTGGTGCTGATATGGTAATGCAATCATTTTGCCATACTGCTGCTTATCCAAAACCAGCAGATATAGACCTTCAGCATACATTGCCTGATTTTTGGACTAGCAGAACAGGTGTAATTCTAAGACCAGGAGATGGTGTAATTCACTCATGGTTAAATAGATTGTGTCTACCAGATACAGTAGGTACAGGTGGAGATAGTCATACTAGATTCCCAATAGGTATTAGTTTCCCTGCTGGTTCAGGGCTTGTGGCATTTGCTGGTGTTACAGGTATGATGCCTCTTACTATGCCTGAATCTGTACTTGTTAGATTTAAAGGCAAAATGCAAGATGGTATTACGCTAAGAGACCTTGTAAATGCTATTCCATATCAAGCACTAAAAGATGGTCTTTTGACTGTTGAGAAAAAAGGTAAGAAAAATATTTTTGCTGGTAGAGTTTTGGAGATTGAAGGTCTTGAAGATTTGAAATGTGAGCAAGCGTTTGAGCTAAGTGATGCATCAGCTGAGCGAAGTGCAGCAGCATGTACAGTTAAACTAAACAAAGAGCCAATCATAGAGTACCTAAGCTCAAATATCGCTTTAATAGAAGAGATGATAAAAGATGGTTATGAGGATGCAAAAACTCTCCAAAGAAGAGCTGATAAGATGAAAGAGTGGATAAAAAATCCAGTACTACTAGAGGCTGATAGTGACGCAGCATATGCAGCTATAATCGAGATTGACCTCGATACAATTACGGAGCCAATACTAGCATGTCCAAATGATCCAGATGATGTTGCAACTCTGAGTGAAATATTAGCTGATGATAAAAGACCAAAAGAAATCCAAGAGGTATTTGTAGGTAGTTGTATGACAAATATTGGTCTATTTAGAGCATTAGGTGAAGTGCTAAAAGGCGAAGGCACAGTTGGTACTAAACTATGGGTTGTACCACCTACAAAAATGGATGAAAAAACTCTAATAGAAGAGGGCTATTATGCTATATTTGGAACAGCTGGAGCTAGAACAGAAATACCAGGATGTTCACTATGTATGGGTAATCAAGCACAAGCAGGAAAAGGCAACACTGTATTTAGCACAAGTACTAGAAACTTTGATAACCGTCTAGGTAAAGATACAAAAGTATATCTAGGTTCTGCTGAAGTAGCAGCAGTTGTATCACTTCTAGGTCGTATACCTACAAAAGAGGAATATATGAATATCGTTAACAAAAAAATTGATGATACAAATAGAGCCAAAGTGTATAGTTACCTTAACTTTGATAAGGTAAGTGCAGAATCACTAAGTGCAATGGTAAAATAAGCTCCATCCCTTTTACGGCACTACCAAGCCGTGAAGCTATTAACAAATAAATCTCTCTCTAAGCTATAAATCGATAAAACATACATATATAATTAAACTAGGAATAAATCGATGAATGAAATGAAAAATGTATTAGGTGAACCACTAGAGCCATGTAGTATGAGTCCTCTAACTGGATTTTATCGTGATGGGAGTTGCTTTAGTGGCGAGGACAACGAAGGTATACACGCAGTATGCATTTACGCTACAGAAGAGTTTCTATCATACTCAAAGAGTGTTGGCAATGACCTCTCTACACCAGTGCCTGACTGGAATTTTGCTGGAGTGAAAGTAGGTGAGAGTTGGTGTTTGTCTGGACCTAGATTTATACAAGCCATTAATGATGGAAAAGCTCCTAAAATTTTTATACACTCTACGCATGAGCGAATGCTTGAGCTTGTAGATTTGGATATTTTAAAAGAGTATGCGATAGATTTGTAAAGCATATAATTTGTATTTTTTAAAATACTATTTATATCATTTTAATCAAACCCATTATAATTTCTACTGAGATTAAAATAATAATTATCCATTCTAGAAATTCACTTCTTTTATGATTGATTATGTCCATTACGAGCATAACATCTTCTTGTATTTGGGATAATTTAGTGAGGGCAATTTCATGCCTATCATACAATTCAAATACCAATGTCAATGAATTATAAAGTGATTCAGCCTCTTCGTTGTCCCATAGTATATTTGGTTTATCTAATAGCAAAAGATTGCTAACCATATCATGACGAGTTAACACTAGATGTTTGGCAAACTCCATAATATGACTCCTTTTTGTGGAAATCAAATTATTTGTTTGCTCTATTATGCCTCTACTCTTTGCAAATAATATATCAAGTTTTTTTTCATATTTTTCTAGACCAACACTTTGTGCAATAGCTAAAGCTATAATATTGAAATTAAGAACTGATACTTCTTTTAGTGTAATTACCTGATTAGTGATTGTGAATGGGGAGGTTAATTTGTTGTCTATCTCAATGATATAGTCTTGATTTGTATCATCATTATATTGTGTACTGATATCTAGTGTTGCCAATGTTTCAACTATTTTATCTTTAGTGTTTGCAATTATTGCAAGTACACCAAAAGGTACTAGCACAATATGTAGATTTTCATTGTATCCATAATAGCCATTTTCGATACCCTTATTGAGCTTGATATTTAATAAGTTTGCTATTTTTGTTTTGGTTATGTTTTGCTGAAGAGCTAAAACTAATAGATTCATGATGTACTCCTATTATATTATAATTGAATACTAGATGATTGTCAATTATTGCCAAACATTTCTTTTATTATTGTTGTAGTTTTGGGACTAAATCTAGCTGGTTTACCATCTTTTACAAAGACTAATGTGCTAATCATACTAAATAATTTCTCGTTACTTCTAAAAATTTCTTGTTTTAGCTCTAGTGATGCACCACCAAGCTTTAGTATCTCATTGCGAACCTCTATTATATCGCCTAATTTTGCAGCTCTTATAAAGTCAGCTTCTATATGCTTGACTACAAAATGTCCACCATCAATCGCAGGTGATGAGCCTTTGGCAAAAAATAGTTCACTTCTAGCTCTTTCGCAAAATTTAAGATAATTAGCATGATATACTACACCACCAGCATCTGTATCTTCATAATAGATTCGTATCTTCATAACACACTTCTAAGCTTTGAAATCAAAATAAATAACAACATTCCAGTAGTAGCTACAAGTATAATAGTAGCACCGGTAGATAGATTAAAATAGTATGAAACCCCAAGCCCTATCAGCGTAAATAGAGTTGAGATAATCCCAGATGCAATCATCATTCCAGCAAGGCTTTGTGATATTCTCTCTGCTATAAATACAGGAATAGTAAGCATGGCAATAACGAGAATCAATCCAACAACTTTCATAGCAATCACTATACCAAGTGAGGCAACAACCAACATTAGCGTATAATAAAATGGTACATTTATGCCTCTAATGGTGGCATATTCACTATCATATGATACTGCAAGAATTTTTCTATATCCAGATGTGACAACAGCCAATATAAGAGCCAAAACTCCAACCATAATATATAAATCATCTTGTGCAACAGCTAGTATAGAGCCAAATAGATAGCTCATAAGGTCAACATTATACCCTGGTGTAAGGTCAATCAAAATCACACCTATTGCCATACCACAAGCCCATATTAGACCTATAAAGGTATCTATTCTATCCCTGTATTTTAGAGTCAAAAATGCCATTAATACAGATGCTAACACAGCAAACAAAGAGGCTCCTAGAAATATAGGCAATCCAAAATATATAGCAAATCCAATCCCACCATATGATGTATGTGCTATCCCACCAGCCAAAAAAACCATTCGATTTACTACTATTAGTGAGCCTACTATGCCAGATATTAAGCTCACTAGTAATCCAGCAATTAATGCATTTTGCATAAACTCTAGCGATATAATATCAAACATGTTCGCCTCTAAACATTTGCATAAGCTCTACTTCGCAGAAATGCCCATCTTGAGGAGTAGTTGTGAATTTATTGATATTATTATGGAGTGTTAAACTTCTATTTATATATGCCACTTTATTGGCATAATTAAGTGTCACAGATATATCGTGACTCACTACTATTATAGCAATAAATTTGTTTAGTTCTTTAAGTAGCTCGTAAATTTGTTTCTGACCATCTACATCAATACTAGCTGTTGGCTCATCAAGTAGCAAAAGAGATGGGTGATTACATAATGCTCGTGCAATCATTACTCTTTGTCTTTGACCCCCAGAGAGTAGACCGATTTTTTTATTTGCAAAATCAGTCATACTGACTTGAGCCAGTGCACCCATTGCACATGAAATTTCATCTTTGCCATAGCCAAACAGTGGCTTTTTGTCGCTAATATGTCCCATTAAGACAACCTCAATAACTTTAATAGGAAATGTAGTGTTTATATTTGTATTTTGAGGAACATAGCCTATATTTACAAGCTCTTTGGCTGGATTGTTATGATTGATTAGTATAGTTCCATTTTGTATCTTAAGGATACCTAAAATAAGTTTTAGTAGTGTAGATTTACCACCACCATTTGGACCTATGATTGCTAGAAAATCTTTTTCATTTAACGATATATTTATATCATTTAGTATATTTACATCATCGTAGTCAAATGTTAAATTTTTAATCTCTAGGATTTTTTTATTCATTTTTGATTTGCAATTGCTTTCGCAAAAGTCAAAAGATATGCTTTCCAATCATAACCAAGGTTGCTAACCTTTATTACTGGAATATGAGTAGCTTCAGATATTTGAGATGCACTTTTAGACGAGAATTCAGGAGCTACAAATATGGCTCTAATATGCTCTTTTTTAACTGTTTGCATTAACAGTATCAAATCTTTTGCTTTTGGCTCTTTGCCATCTAGCTCAATTGGTATCTGGATTAGTCCATATTGGGACGCAAAATAGCCCCATGCAGGATGAAAAATCATAAATTTGCTATTTTTTGGAGTTTTTTTCAGTATAGATATTATCTCTTTGTCTGTCTGTTTTATTGAATTTACAAGTTTTGTGTAGTTTGTAGTGTATAGTGTTTTATTTTTACCATCTACTGCTATAAGAGCATTTTTGATATTTGTTGCCATAATTATAAGATTATTAGGAGAAGTCCATACATGTGGGTCAAGCTCATTAGCATGATGATTGTGTGCTTCATGCTCATCATGATGAGAAGCCATGGCTATTTTCTTTATGCCTTTTACACTATTTGATATAATCATATTTTTATTTTGAGATTGGAATCTAGGCAACCAAGCATGTTCAAACTCTACACCTACCGTGAAGTATATTTTTGCTTTTGAGATACTAAGCATTTGAGATGGTTTTGGCTCATATGAGTGTGGTGACGCTCCTGCTGGAATCATTGTAACCACATTGACATTTTCCCCACCTATTGATTTTATTAGACTTGCTTGTGGTAATATTGAGGTTGCTACATCTATTTTTGCAAATACTAAACTAGAAAACATCACAAAAGCTATAATAATTTTATTTTTCATTTTTACCTCTTATATAAATATCCAGTATTATATACTAATAATACTAAATACGACATAGTTGCATCTAGTAAATAGGATAATATTACTCTTAATATATATTTAAGCAAATTTTGCTATTATCGGGTTGTAAATATAAAAATAAAAGGAGTCAAAATGGCATCAGTAATAGTAGAAAAAGAGTGTGGCTGTTTTAGAGATAGTGATTTTGTGAACAATGAATCATTTGCATCAAAAGATGATGCAATGCTAAAAGCACAACATATGCTTAACTATATGAATAACGAATTTTGTGGCAAACATGAATTTACATTAAGTGAACAAGGTGATGACATGGTTATCGCATTTGCCTCACAAGAAGAAGCACCAAAAAGTGGTTGTTGTGGCGGTGGTCACTGCTCATAAGCGGTGATTAGAGGCAATGTATTTTGCCAAAATAGCTCAAAGGATGGTAGATTTATGTCACCATCTCTTTGTTTAATGCCCCACATTGGTTCAGGAAAGTGACTATCAAGCTCAAATCTAGCCATAATATGCCAATGAACTTCTGGTAGATAATTCCCAAATGATGCAATATTTATCTTTGTAGGTTTATAAAATTTTATCATCTCAAGTTCAATTATATTTAGAAGTTTGTATATAATAGTTTGTATTTCAAATGGAACTTCACTCATCTCTTTATATTTGGTTTGCGTGAAAATCTTTAGCCATGGAATATCACTCTCGTGTTTTTCAATCCGTATTGTATCATTTTCAAGGAGTATCATTATCTAACCTTTTTTATTTTTGACTTGCCTAGCTTTAGTATTATGGATGGAGATGAGTTATTGCTTAGTGGCCAAATGACTACATCAGCCGAGTTTAGTGCAAACTCCTCATTATATTCTGCTCCACTTAAATTCGCAGAGGTGCTATATGCCCAGCCCAATTTTTCTAATAATTTATTGTGTCTTTTATCAGAAGAGACCCTAAATGACTTTTTATTTGGCAGTATAAATGTAGTCTTAGTTGATCTTCTGACTCTATTTTTATGAGTACTTTGAATTCGGCTTGATATATTTCGTAGTGTAGGGACTGTGATTATTAGTGGCTTATCAATAGAGCGTTCTTTTATGAGGTTTAGTCTTTTGGCATCTTGTGAGACAAAGCCAATGGCAGTGTCTGTTTTGGTTAGGAATACCAAATTTGATAATTGCATATTTAGCTTAGATAGTCTTGCAAGGCTTTTGGTTCTAGCTGATTACCTGTGAGTTGTAACTCTTTTATCGCTTGTGCTGTTGCTCTAGCTGCTGATATTGTAGTGAAGTATGCTATATTGCCACCAAGCACAGATTGTCGGATTGTTTTGGCATCGTCTTTGCTTGATTTGTTATCACTGGTATTTATGGCTAGTGATATCTCTTCATTTTTTATCATATCGTCTATATTTGGTCTACCTTCTGATACTTTTAGAACTTTTGTGGAGTTTACTCCAGCAAGTGCAAGTGCCTCATGAGTACCAGCTGTGGCTACAATTTCAAATCCTATTTCACTAAATAGTTTTCCTATTTCACCAGCAAAACATTTGTCATTGCTAGTCAATGAAAGGAATAGTTTGCCACTAAGTGGAATATTATTTTTACTCGCAAATTGTGCTTTAGCAAAACTCATACCAAAGCTTTCACTAATCCCCATAACCTCACCAGTTGATTTCATCTCTGGCCCTAGTATCAGGTCGGAACCAGGAAGTTTATTGAATGGGAAAACAGCCTCTTTTACGGCAATATGATTTTTTAGATTAGGCTCCATGATAGGTTTATCAAAATTAACAACTTTAAATGTATCATAATATGCTAACGCCTCTCTTAAGTCACCTTGAATCATTACTCTAGTGGCAACTTTAGCTAGTGGTACACCTGTGGCTTTGCTCACAAATGGTACAGTTCTTGATGCTCGTGGATTTACTTCTATGAGATATATTTCATCTTTATGAATTGCATATTGGATGTTCATAAGCCCAACTACTCCAAGACCAAGAGCAATTTTTGCAGTTTGCTCTTTCACACTCTCTTGTAATTCTTGACTAATCGAAACTGGAGGCAAAGAACAAGCACTATCGCCTGAGTGTATACCAGCCTCTTCAATATGTTGCATAACCGCTCCGATATAAACCTCTTTACCATCGCAAATGGCATCAACATCAAGCTCAATAGCATTATCGAGGAATTTGTCAATAAGCACAGGTGCATCATGAGAAACACTAACTGCTTCATCCATATACTGTTTGAGTTCGTTGTCATGGTAGACTATTTTCATTCCTCTACCACCAAGTACAAAACTAGGTCTCACAAGCACTGGATAGCCTATGCGATTTGCGACAACAATAGCCTCATCTTTGGTTACCACCGTACCATTGTCTGGCTGTTTTAGTCCAAGATTATCTATAAATACGCTAAATTGTTCTCTATCTTCTGCAAGGTCAATAACTTTAGCAGTAGTTCCAGAAATTTTAGCACCAATAGATGTAAGTTTTTTAGCTAGTTTCAGTGGAGTTTGACCACCAAAATGGACTATTACACCATCTGGTTTTTCTAGCTCTATAACATTTCTTACATGTTCAAAATCTATCGGTTCAAAGTATAAAATATCACTTGTATCATAATCAGTAGAGACTGTTTCAGGATTACAATTGTACATTATAGATGTTATTCCCATTTCTCCAAGTGCAAAAGCAGCGTGAACACAACAGTAGTCAAACTCAATCCCTTGACCAATTCTATTTGGCCCACCACCAATGACCAAAACTTTCTTTTTGTCATTAGGAATATCTTCTGATACTGTCTGAGCAGTCATAGCAGAGATATTTGTGGTTGAATATAGATATGGCGTAAGAGCTTTGAATTCAGCCGCACAAGTATCAACTTCATTATACTCAAGTCTAACGCCAAGTTTTTCCCGTGCATTATATACATCATTTTCACTAATTTCAATTGAGTCTTTCTCGCTTATTAGCCTAGCAATCATTACATCACTAAAGCCTTCTGTTTTGATAGTTCTCATAGTCCCTGCGTCACTTAGGCATTCTAATCCAATCTCGGCTTCTCTTTGCATAAGCTCTTCAAGTTGATATAAGAACCAATAGTCTATTTTGCAAAGTTCATAAATCTTCTCTACGCCAAATCCTCTTCTAAAGCCCTCTGCTACATACAGAATTCGTTTTTCATTTGGTCTTCTGATTTCTTTTATGAGAGTTTCTTCATCACAATCAATCTTATCAAAACCACAAAGCCCAGTTTCTAGCGAACAAAGAGCTTTTTGGAATGATTCTTTAAATGTTACACCCATGCTCATAACTTCACCAACACTTTTCATGGCAGTAGTTAGAGTGGAATTTGCTTGTGGGAATTTCTCAAATGCAAATCTAGGTATCTTTGTGACAACATAGTCTATTACAGGCTCAAAACTAGCAGGAGTTCCAGTAATATCATTTGTAATCTCATCAAGTGTGTAGCCAACTGCAAGAAGTGTAGCAATTTTAGCAATTGGATAACCAGTAGCCTTACTAGCTAACGCAGAGCTTCTACTAACTCTTGGGTTCATCTCAATAACAATCATTCTACCAGTTTCAGGACAGATTGAGAATTGAACATTTGATCCGCCAGTATCTACGCCAATTTCTCGTAAAATTTTAAAACTAGCATCTCTCATATTTTGATACTCTTTATCTGTAAGCGTAAGCGCAGGAGCTATTGTGATACTATCTCCAGTATGTACACCCATAGGGTCCAAGTTTTCAATAGAACACACTATGATACAGTTGTCAGCCTTGTCTCTGATAACTTCCATCTCATACTCTTTCCAGCCAAGCATAGACTCCATAATTTCTATTTCATTAACAGGGCTAGCTTCTAGACCTGCTGCTGCAAGCTCTTTAAATTCTTCCATATTATAAGCAACGCCACTTCCTCCACCAGCAAGAGTGAAAGATGCTCTACTGATTACTGGAAAACCAATCTCTTTGACAACACTCATTGCTTCATCGATAGTATATGCATTAGCGCTTCTAGGTAAATCCATACCTATTTTTTTCATAGCTTCATTAAACAAGCTTCTATCTTCACCTTTTTTGATTGCCTCTGGATTTGCACCTAGGAAGATTACATTCTCAAGCATTCCTTGTTCATGCATACTCATGGCAACATTGAGGGCAGTTTGCCCACCCATAGTTGGCAATATGGCATCAACATTCTCAATTTTGATTATTTTAGCTATTACCTCAGGAGTAATTGGTTCTATGTATGTTCTATCAGCAAATTCAGGATCTGTCATGATAGTTGCTGGATTAGAATTGATAAGAACTACTCTGTATCCTAATTCTTTTAGTGTTTTGGCAGCTTGAGTGCCAGAGTAGTCAAATTCACAAGCTTGTCCAATAACAATTGGACCAGAACCTATTAGTAGTATTGTTTTTATATCGTCGCGTTTTGGCATGAAGTAGCACCCTTGGGTTTTTATTATTATACCCTAAAAGCTCTTAAGGCAACGATTGTGGTTGTTCTGAATTTATAAGCAATTCATTTTTAATTGGTAAACTATCATCACTGTTTTCTGGCTTATTATTTCTCTCATTATTATTAGTTGTTTCCACAATTGATGTATTGTTTGATTTTGATTTTATTTTTTTATTTTTTTGTTTTAATCTCTTTGGAATAATATTTTGCTCTGGCACAACTATATCTGTTCTCGTTTGGTCAATTTCAATCAAAGGCGTGCTTGATAGAGATGATGGAGAACTCAGTGAAGTGTTTGAATCAAATATTGAAGATCCGCTATTAACATGATTCTTGATACTACTTGAGCTTGCAAAAACTGTTGGTTTTTTCTCAGATAATACAAAAAATATTCCAGGGTGGAAAAGGTCATTATATGTATCTATATATGCTACTTTATAACTACTTTGAAGCTCAACTTTTTTTACTACACCAAGTGGAATATTTGCATAAAAAATACCATCTAATCCACTAGTTACCACTTTATCACCGGCTTTAATTGGGAATGATCTTGGTATAAATTGAACAGTCATTCCTTTTTTACCATCACCAATCGCTACACCTGGAGCTCTATTGGAGCCAATTTGAACAGAAAGTCTACACTTTTCATTCGAAGTAAGGTATCCAAAAAATTCACCATTAACCAATCTAGAAACACCAGCTACTACACCATTGTCTATTAAACCATATGGCACACCTTCATTTACTAGCTTAGGTCTTGTTAGTAATATCTCAGTAAAATTATTCATTTTATTATATGAAATTGTTTGTGTAATTTCTACTTTGCTCTCAGTCTTAATTTTTGACAAATATGGAATGAGATTTTTTAGTTGTTTAGATTGCTCTATATAGTTTTTTTGAGCTAAAATATTTTTTTCTAATATATGATTTTTGTTACGAAGTTTTTCAATAGATGTTGCCTGAAAAATATAATTTTCCATACCATTGTTTAATGATTTGCTGACATCTTTGTACCAAATCTTGATAGGGTTAAATATACTAATGATTGAATTGTTAACATCATTAGCACCTTTATTGATTACTATTACCAAAAGTGATAATATTATAGTAATAATTATTACTAATTTAGTTTTCATAAGCTACATGTCTAAGCATATCTAGCGAATCAAGTGCCATACCAGTGCCTCTTGTAACAGCAAGCAGTGGATCTTCTGCTACATATACTGGAAGCTTGATGATATCTGAAAGATATTTATCTAGCCCTCTTATTAATGCACCGCCACCTGTTAATACAACACCATTTGCCACAATATCACCAGCAAGTTCTGGTGGCATCTCCTCTAAAACAGCTTTTAATGCATCTGCTATTTCTTCTAAAGTATCTGCCATTGCACTTCTTATGTGTTCACTATTAACTTCAATTGATGTTAGTACACCTTCAATTTGGTCTCTTCCGTATACTACTGCTACTAGCTCAGAATCTTGCTGGATTGCTGTGCCAATATTTATTTTTAAATCCTCTGCCACTTTTTCACCAATAAGTAGATTGTAATTTTTCTTAATATAATCCATAATTACTTGATCTATTTTGTCTCCAGCAACTCTAATTGAACGACAAAGTACAAGTCCGCCCATTGATATTACACCAATCTCTGTTGTTCCACCACCAATATCAACAACAAGATTTCCAGTTGGTTCATGCACTGCAAGATTAGCTCCTATTGCAGCCGCCATAGGCTCTTCTATTAGATAAACTGCTCTAGCGCCAGCGTTTAACGCAGACTCCTTTACTGCTTTTCTCTCAACCTGTGTAATGCCGTACGGAACACAAATCATTACTCTTGGGCTAAAGAATTTTTTACCATTATTTGCCTTTTCAATGAAGTATCTTATCATCATTTCTGTAACTAGAAAATCTGCTATTACTCCATCTTTCATTGGACGAATTGATCTAATATTTCCAGGTGTTTTCCCTGCCATCTCTTTTGCGGCGTGACCAACTGCTAATATTTTTTGTTTTCCACTATGGTCGTATTGTACGGTTACGATTGAAGGTTCATTTACGACTACACCTTTTCCTTTTACTAGTACTAATGTATTGGCAGTCCCTAAGTCAATTGCTAAATCGCTTGAGAATAATCCGAAAAATCTTTTAAACATTTATAATCCTTTTAATTTAATATTTTATTATGCACTTTTTTTATTTTTAATATATAGTGGTTTTGCTTTGCCTAGCACAGCATCAGAAGTAATAACTACTTCGTATCCATCAAGCTCTGGAAGCTCATACATAGTTTCAAGTAATAGCTCTTCAAGAATTGATCTCAGTCCCCTTGCTCCAGTTTTTCGCTCAAGTGCTTTTTGGGCTATAATAAGTAATGCCTCATCCTCGAATGTTAGAGTTGCATTATCTATTGCGAATAATTTTACATATTGTCTAATAAGAGAATTTTTTGGTTCAGTTAATATACGAACCATATCCTCTTCACTAATTTTTTCTAATGATGCAAAAATATGTAATCTTCCAATAAGCTCTGGTATCATTCCATATCCCACTAAATCATCAGGTTCAACTAAGCTCATTAAATCCTCAGTTTCCATTTTGCCTTTTTTCTCTTGACCAAACCCAAGTATATTAGCACCTTGACGGCGTTTTATCATATCGCCAAGACCATCAAATGCACCACCACAAATAAATAATATATTTGAGGTATCTATTTGTATAAAGTCTTGATTTGGATGTTTTCTTCCACCTTTTGGTGGTATGTTTACCATTGAGCCTTCAATTATTTTCAGAAGAGCTTGTTGTACACCTTCGCCTGATACATCTCTAGTTATTGAGCGATTTTCACCCATTCGTGCAATCTTATCAATCTCATCTATGAAAATAATACCTTTTTCAGTTCGCTCTACATCGCCATCTGCTGCTTGAAATAATTTTACTAATATATTTTCTACATCCTCACCAACATAACCAGCCTCTGTAAGATTGGTGGCATCTGCTATGGCTATTGGAACATTCAGAAATTTTGCAATAGTTTGAGCCAAAAGTGTCTTACCACTTCCTGTTGGACCGATTAATAAAATATTTGATTTTGATATTTCCGTATCATCATCTTCTATTTTTTTGAAAATTCTTTTGTAATGATTATATACAGCCACTGAAAGAGTTTTCTTTGCATTGTCTTGACCTATTACATACTCATCTAACAGTGCTTTCATCGCTTTTGGTGTTAAAAGCTCTATATCTTCATACTCAAAATTTTCAAAACTATCATCATCACCAAATAGTATTTTGTATGCAGAAACTACACAATTCGAACAGATAAAAGCATCTGTTCCAGTTATGAAAGGATTCTCTTCACTCTGTGTAGTTCCACAAAAGTTACATTTCTTATCTGACATTATTACTTCTTTCAAATGGTATTCCTCTTTTTGAGTTTATTATAAAATTACATATATTTTTTACACTTTGTGCTTCGCTGGTCTCAAATAGTTTTGTGGCTACTTCTTGTAGTGGTTGACCTTGTTCGAAAAGTTCTCTATATGCACTTTTTAGTTGGTCAATCTCTTCTCTTGGAATATTTCTTCTTAGGCCAGTTAGATTAAGACCTCTTAAAACTGCACGATTTCCCTCAGCCATACAATATGGTGGAATATCTTGAGCCAATGCACTAGCACCTGCTACCATGGCATAATCTCCAATATGAACGAATTGATGCACAGGAGTCAGTCCTCCTACAACAACAAAATTACCAAGCTCAACATGCCCTGCTAGTGTAGCTCCATTTGCAAGTATGCAATTATCACCCATAATTACATCATGTCCTAAATGCACATACCCCATTAGCAGATTATTGTTTCCAATTTTGGTGATACTACCACCACCAGCCGTTCCTGGGTTTATGAGCGTATGTTCTCTAATTTTGTTGTTATCGCCAATAATAAGCTCAACTTTTTCTCCAGCATACTTCAAATCTTGAGGGATTGAGCCAATAACTGCGTGAGAAAAAATATGATTGCCTTTGCCAATAGTTGTGTTGCCTTCTATTAGTGTATGAGTGCCAATCACACTGTCATCTCCAATAGTAACATTGCCACCAATATAGCTAAATGCTCCTATTGTTACATTGTGTCCTATTTTTGCACCATCTTCTATTACTGCGGTTTTATGTATTGACATTTTGTTTATCAACCTATTTGTCAACTATCATAGCTTTAAGCTCAGCTTCACTAACCAAAATATCATCAACATAGGCTTTGCCTTCAAGCACCCAAATAGAACCCTTGTGTTTGGCAACAGTCATTCTGTATTCTAATTTGTCACCAGGTTTTACTGGATGTCTAAATTTTGCTTTGTCGATACTCATAAAATAGACAACCTTTTGGGCGGCTTCAGTTTCACTCATCTCCATACTTTGAAATGCCAATATGCCACCAGCTTGTGCCATACCCTCAAGTATCATAACACCTGGATAGATAGGATGATCTGGGAAGTGTCCTTGGAAAACTGGTTCTGAGATAGATACATTTTTGTATCCTACTATCATCTCATCTTTTGTCATCGCTGTAATTCTATCCACAAGTAGAAATGGGTATCTGTGTGGTAAAATCTTTTGTATTTCTGTAACATTATATATCACTATTTGACCTTAAAAAACAATTTACTATATTTTATCTGAAATTACATAAAAGTATATTTGAAAGGCGATATTTCTTATGTTTTTGTTAAAATTTCTCGTACATCTTCATAGACTTTGCCTTCACAAGCTATCTCGAATTTGCCATTTGTAATATCATCTATAACGATTATGGCACATAGATTATAAGGGCTTTTGACCATCTTGTTGCGAATTTCTACTTCTGTATCAAAAGTTGGTGGCGTATATAACAGTTCCACGGTTGAGCTATAGTGCGTACCTGCTAATCTATTGTAGTGCTTTAGAGTGATAAAGATAATCTCATCTCTATCAAAATAGCCTATTTCGTATCCACTTTCACCTTCCCATGTGATTTTGCCCCTTGAGTAGTTTTTTTTGAGGATACTATATGGCAAGAAATGAGATGATATAACAGATTTGCCATTTTGCACCCATCCCCTTAATAATCTCCAATTTAAAAATTTCTCTTTACGAATAGAATAATCAGCATCTTCATCTTCAATCTCCCATCTAAGCTCATATATATCAAGCTTTTCTTGTATGGATTCAGGTTGTGTTTGATTTGATATTGGACTGAAGAGCTCATCAGCTAATTTGTCCTGATATTCTCTTTGTTTGGTTAATCCAAATAGGCAACCACAGTAATCCTGCCTAAATAACCTATCTCTTTTTGCTAATATATTTTGCTCTTGTGTCCCTTGTTTTGTCCTATAATCAGGAGCTATAAATTCTATACCAAATTTCCCAGCCAAATAATCGCCAGATGCTTTTAGTTGAGTTAGAGATTTTTTGGGACTTGTGAGTAGTGTGGATGTAAATATCTTCTCCCTAAGCTCACTAGCCATTTTTGCAGTAGTCTCAAAACGATTATCAAAACAGATACTACATCTAGCACCTTTTTCTGGTTCATTTTCATACCCTCGCACCGCCTCTAGCCAACCAACAGTATCATATTCACCCTCTATTAATTCGATGCCTAGCATCTTGCAACTTCTCTTTACATCTAATAATCTTAGTTGATACTCGCTATATGGGTGGATATTAGGGTCGTAAAAAAATCCTATAAGCTTTTCGCTTGGATAATCAGTTTGTAATTTTTGCAAGAAATAGTGACTATCCACCGCACAACATATATGAACTACCATTAACTCTCCATTATAATTTTTGCCACATTTTCACTGCTACCATGAGCTAGATAGTCTCTTAGTATTTTGACATTTGTAGCGAATTTATCCTTATTTGTATTATAATAAGCTTGTATGAGATTTGCACTATTTACATCATCTTGTGCTAACTCTTCATGCAGTATTGTGCCGTTGTATCTGCCTAGGATTATATTGGCTAACCCAATTTGTTTGATGCCAAAAATCTTAGTTCCTATAAAAAAATCAATCGCTTTAGCCTTATACACTAGCACAAATGGAGTACCAATAAGAGCTGCTTCGAGAGTAGCAGTACCACTACATATAAATGCAAATTCGCTTTTGCTTAAAGCATTATGTGTATCTCTACTGATTTCAAAGCCATCTATGTCTCCATAAAGTTTTGCTATCTTTTCATCGCTAAATGATGATGGAATCACAAGTGTGGGCTTTATATCTAGCAGCTTCGAGGCCACTTCTCTAAAAACAGGCATAAGTCTAGTAATCTCACTAGCTCTGCTTCCAGCTAGAAATGCAACACGATTTGGCTCAATTTCATCTTTTGACACTTTTATCTCGTCAAGCAGTGGATGACCAACATATCTAGCTTTTCCACTTTTGTACATCTCTATCTCAAATGGTAAAATGCCAAGTATTTTGTCACAATACTTTTCTATTTTGGCTACTCGCTTTGGTCTTGTAATCCATACTTGTGGCAATATGTAGTAGATTATCTCAATATTTGGATATGCAGTTTTGAGCTTTTTTGCAAGTGGTAGATTAAATCCAGAGCTATCCATCAATAGTACCTTATCGCAATGTGCGGCTAACTCTACCATCTCGTTAGCTACTTTGAAAAACCATCTTAGTTTCAAAAACGCATCTACTACTCCCATAATAGCCATTTCGCTTATATCATACAGGGGAACGCCAAGTGATTTCTCGAAAATCCCACAAAGCTCTATATCATGAGTATGCCCCAGTAACTCTTTTAGGTGAAGATTTGATGATGGTTCAAGAGCAGATACTAGAAGTTTCACTATTTTTATTCCTTGTTTTTGATATAATTATCAAAGTATTTATTAAAAGGATTATAACATAATGAAGATTTTACTCTCACTCATACTTATCCCAGTAGCGATTTATGCAACACCAATCAAGCCAATGCCTATAGAAACAAAGCAGATAATAGCCATAGTGAGTAGCGATTTCAACTCTTCAAATGCAACTTTGAGTAGATTGGAGCGAATTAATGGCAAATGGAAACATATAGGAAAGACATTTGATATAAAAATAGGTAAAAATGGAATGGGGTGGGGGCTTGGAGTGCATAAAGTTCCCCTAGCTGCTACTATTATCAAGAGTGAGGGTGATGGAAAATCTCCAATAGGTATATTTGGGCTTGGAATGGCTTTTGGTTATGAGTCATTTGATGTAGAGTATCCATACAGTGTTATGAAAGAGTATCATCATTGCGTGGATGATGGTAAATCTAGATTTTATAATCAAATCATAAATAGCAACAACAAAATGGTAAAAGACTATAATAGTTATGAAAATATGAAGTTTGAGGCAAATTATTATAAATATGGAATTGTGGTCAAGCACAATCCAGACAATATTCCAAGCAAAGGCTCATGTATCTTCATGCATATCAAATCCATTCCCACAACAGGTTGTGATGCTATGAGTGAAGAGCAAATGAAAGAGCTAATAGGGTGGCTAAAAAAAGATGCAAACCCGATTCTTATCCAAGCACCTGCTAGTGAAATAAGTGGA
>DZCE01000001.1:65818-70118 GCA_022736375.1 Arcobacter nitrofigilis
ATTATTTTAAGGATTTACATTGAATAGATACGAAAAGAGCCAACAAGCATTCGCACAAGCATACGCAGTAATCCCTGGTGGGGTAGATAGTCCAGTACGAGCATTTGGTAGTGTGGGTGGTACACCACCATTTATAGCGAGGGGCGAGGGTGCATATATATATGATATAGATGGCAATAGATATATAGACTTTGTGCAGAGCTGGGGACCACTGATTTTTGGACATTGTGATAGTGATATACAAGACGCAGTGATTGATGCTACCAAAAAAGGACTTAGTTTTGGTGCTCCTACGATTGCAGAAACGACACTGGCCAATGAGATTGTAGAACTGTTTCCACATATAGATAAACTAAGATTTGTAAGCTCAGGCACAGAAGCAGTAATGACAGCTATTAGACTTGCTCGTGGTGTGAGTGGGCGTGATAATATAATAAAATTTGTGGGTTGTTATCATGGACATAGTGATTCACTTTTGGTGCAAGCTGGTAGTGGGTTAGCTACATTTGGAACACCTTCTAGCCCTGGAGTGCCGAGTGATTTGACAAAACACACGCTACTAGCAAGATACAATGACATAGATAGTGTCAAAAAGTGTTTTGAAGCAGGAGATATAGCATGTGTGATTATAGAGCCAATCGCTGGAAATATGGGGCTTGTTCCTGCAAGTGAGGAGTTCTTGGTAGCTTTGCGAGAGCTTTGCACGAAGCACAATGCTTTGTTGATTTTTGATGAGGTAATGAGTGGATTTAGGGCTTCATTGCGTGGAGCTTGTGGGATTAGTAGCGTTGTGCCTGATATAGTGACTTGGGGCAAGGTCATAGGTGGTGGTATGCCTGTGGGAGCGTTTGGTGCGAGTGCGAAAATCATGTCATCACTATCTCCAGAAGGGCCAGTATATCAAGCAGGAACTCTGAGTGGTAATCCAGTAGCTATGGCAGCTGGACTAGCGTCCTTGCAAAAACTAAAATCAAATCCAAATATCTACAGTGAGCTTAACCAAAAAGCTATTAAACTAATGAACGGCTTCAAAGACGCAGCAACTAGCGTAGGCGTGGATATGGTCACAGATAGTAGAGGAAGTATGTTTGGATTTTTCTTTAGCAAAAAGGTGGTCAAAAACTTTGATGATGCCCTGCAAAATGATACTGTGCTATTTGGTAAGTTTCATCAAGCGATGCTTGGTCGTGGAGTCTATCTAGCTTGTTCATCATTTGAGGCTGGATTTATCTGCACTTCTATGAGCGATGATGATATAAATAGTGCCATTATCGCTGCTCGTGAGTCATTAATAGAAATCACAAAAGGATAATATATGAGCAATGAGCCAAAATATAAAAAAATAGTAGATGCCTCTGATGGACTAAGCCTTGGTATGTCAATCGTTTTTGCTGTGCTTCTTGGTGTTGGTATGGGTATTGGATTGAAATCTATATTTGGATATGCATGGCTTTTGTGGCTTGGTATTTTTTGGGGACTATGTGCGGCATTTCTGAATGTATACAAAATGTATCGCAAACAAAAAAAAGAGCTTGATGAGTTGGCTAATGAGCCTAGATACCAGTACACAAAAGAACAATTAGAAAAACAAAATAGAGCTGATGACGCTGATGAAGATTAATATGCGTATCGTCAATGCTCTGCTTATAATTGATATTGGGATTATAATTTTTTGTATGTTAGCTGGCGATAGAAGTTGGCTAATATCTTCTCAGGTTGGTTATTTTAGTTCACTCCTAGTAGTAGTTGCTTCACTCTTTAGCTATAAAAATATGGTTAAATCGAGCGTAGATAATTCTATCATTATAGCTGACAATGATAAAACACTTGAAGAGATAGAAGACCCACATGGGCTTTACGATGATGAAGATTACACTAAAAATATACAAGAAAACGATGTAAAGGAAGAGGATGAGCCAAAAAGAGCAGTTGGTGAGTCACTAAAGCATAGTAAAGCATCACTTTCGATTTATCGTTTAGGCGCATATGCCATACTAATATTTGGCTTTATGATACTTAGTAGTGAGCATATATTGCATCTGCCTAGCTATCTGTTTGGCATATTTATAGCCCCGATTATTACAGTAGGAATGATATTTTTTGACCTAAAAAAACAGAAGGATTGAGATGAGAATAGTTGCATTATTTGTCATAGGATTAATCACTATTGGATGCAACGCAAATCCAATACCATCAAGCAAAGAGTTTAAAATCATAGACAAACCGATAGATTTTGGTGTAAATCGTATAGAAGGTACAAAAAAATATATCAAAACCCACTATGGATTAGATGTAAAAGATATAAAAATCAAACCTCGCATTATAGTACTTCATTGGACTGCAATACCTACTATGCAAAAATCATATGATTTCTTGAAGCCTGAAAATTTGGGGGCTAGACCAGAGTTAGTCAAAGCTGGAAATATTAATGTATCATCTCATTTTCTTGTAGATAGAGATGGCACTATATATAGACTAATGAGCGAAGATAATATGGCACGACATATCATAGGGCTAAACTATAATGCTATTGGGATTGAGAATGTCGGTGGAGCAAATAACAAGCAAGAAGACTTAACAAACGCTCAAGTACAAGCGAATGTATATCTAGTTAGGTATCTAAAAGCAAAATATCCTCAGATTGAGATTTTAATGGGTCATCACGAGTATGACAGGATGAAAAACACTCAATATTGGCTTGAGCGTGACAATAACTATTTTACAGAAAAAAAAGACCCTGGCAATAAGTTTATGCGAGAAGTTAGAAGTAAAGTAAAAGATTTGGAACTTTTAACTCCACCGCCATGCAAGGATTGTAGATGAATTCTACTTTTAGCACGATTGACTGGATGATATTTGGTCTATATTTCTTTTTGGTTTTAGTCTCTTCTGTTTGGCTAGCACAAAACAAAGTCAAAAGCAGTAAAGAGTATTTCATAGGTGAGAAATCATTGCCAATGTGGGCAGTGGCTATCTCTGTACTAGCTACTAGCCAATCAGCCGCTACATTTCTAGGAGCTCCAGAGATGTCATATGGTGGCAATCTTACATTTGTTGGATTTTTCTTCTCTGCACTACTAGCTGTTATCATTGTCTCAAAAGTGCTTGTGCCAAAATTCTATGATATGGGTGCTATAACTGTTTATGAACTATTAGAAAAGAGATATAGCCCACGAGCAAAAAGAGACGCTGGGGTGATGTTTTTGGTAGGTCGTGTATTTGCAAGTGGAGCAAGGCTATATATCGGAGCGTTAGCACTTTCGATGATACTCTTTAGTGATATTGGTTTTGCCCATATGTTTGTATCCATTTTTGTCTTGATACTTGGTTCACTTGGTTATGCGTATTTCGGAGGAATTAAATCCATCATCTATGCTGATATAGTGCAAGTGATTATCTATATAGGTGCTGCACTTTTTATCATCTACTATCTCATTAGCTCTCTTGGTGGAGATGTGGGTGTGATTTACTCCACTCTTAGCTCTAGCGATAAGCTCAAAATTGTTGATTTTTCACTAAGTGGTAGTTATAACTTTTGGGCATTAATCACTGGACTTCTACTGCTAAATATCGCAGCATATGGGCTTGATCAGGATATGACACAAAGAATACTTACATGTAAAGACAAAAACGAAGGGTCGAAATCTCTGATTTTCTCTATCCTCATCACCATACCTACTGCATCACTATTTTTAATCATCGGGCTTTTGCTTTATCTTTTTTATAATCATCCAGAATTATCATCTTTTAGTGGTGCTATGAATCAAAACTTCGCAGGAGAAAAAGTCACTGTCTTTATGAGCTATATACTTAATGAACTTCCAGATGGCTTCAAAGCTTTGGCTACCATCGGAGTAGTAGCGACCACATTTACTAGTACCAGCTCGGTACTTGGTGCTATGTCATCAGTCGGGGTTACTGATATATATAAGCCCTTGACTAATAAAAGTGAAGAGCATTACCTCAATGCCTCTAGGCTTGGAGTTTTGATTTCTGCTGTGGCACTTTTTGCTATGGCACTTGTGAGTTGGTTTTGGCAAAGACACTATGAGATACCACTACTTGATTTTGCTCTTGGAGTTATGGTGTTTGCTTATGCAGGGTTGCTTGGTGTTTATGGAGCAGCTTTATGGACAAATAGAGGCGATGAAAAAACTGTGAGATATGCTCTTATCGCTGGTTTTGTGACTGTATTTTTACTCCAATCATATATCACAAAACCACTTTTTGATTTTGAAGTCAAGTTTGCACTGCAGATTATCATAGGGACGATTGTATCGTTTATGGTTATGATGAGTGG
>DZCE01000220.1 GCA_022736375.1 Arcobacter nitrofigilis
GGATTGGTTTTGAGGAATACAAAATTGTTCCAAGTGTCCCTGTCTTTGAATTTACAGATATCTACGGCAATCTTTGCCAAAGATTAACAGCTCCTGTAGGAAACTTTTCGATTCAAACAACTACAAAAATAATGACAGCAGATACAATAGAGGAAGATTTTGATGCTCCATTTGTAAAGATACAAGATCTTCCACAGTCGACACTTGTCTATCTCTTGCCTAGTCGTTATTGTGAAGCTGATCATTTTTCAAATATGGCTACAGAGATAACTGCAGGTGAACTTTGGGGATACAATCAAGTTGTTGCTATTGTAAAATGGATGCAAAAGAATATTAGTTTTGAACCTACTATTAGTAATCGACTTGTTTCAGCAATTGAGGTAAATATCAGAGGGTATGGGGTGTGTAGAGATTTTTCACATCTTGGAATCGCTTTATGTCGAAGTTTAAGTATTCCTGCTCGTATGGTTGTTGGATATCTTCATGACTTAGAACCTATGGATCTACACGCTTGGTTTGAGGCTTATGTGGGAGATAGATGGTATTTGTTTGATGCGACACAAAGTGAAATAAAAGGTGGATATGTAGCTATTGGATATGGAAGAGATGCAGCTGATGTTGCTATTTATAACCAATTTGGACCAAGTTTATATCCCTCTTCACAATCTGTTAATGTTGAAAAGATTGAAAATGACTAAAAATCGAGCAACTAAAAAGGTAAAAGATGAAGCGCTATAAAATTATCCATCGTACATATTATAATTATTCTTCAAGTGTCACACTTGGGGAACATCGTTTGCTTTTGCGTCCAAGGGAAGATTATGAACTGCGTATAGAGTCTTTTATATTAAAAAGTACACCAAATGCAAAAATACTTTGGCATAGAGATGTTGAGGGAAATTCAGTTGCGATTGCTACATTTAGCGGACAAACACAGCATCTTTTGATTGAAAGTGAATTGATTATTCAGCAATACAACGAATCGCCACTTAATTTTATAGTAGATACCTATGCTATCATTTACCCATTTCAATACAAAAATAACGATAGCTTTACCCTGAATGCTTATATGGTTTTGCCAGATGAACAAACAAGAATACTCCTTAATGATATGATTTATAATATCTACAAAACAAATGAACGAATCGAAACTTATACTCTATTACAAAGACTAAGCTCATATATCTATAATAGATTTGCTTATACTATAAGGGAGGAGCCATGTGTGCAAACTCCACAACAAACACTTATGTTTGGTTCTGGTTCGTGTCGCGATTTTGCATTGCTTTTTATGGAAACAGCAAAATGTCTAGGACTTGCTTCAAGATTTGTAAGTGGCTATCTCTATGCACCACTTATGTCTTCACTTGTGGGGTCAACTCATGCTTGGGCTGAAGTTTATTTGCCAGGGGGTGGATGGATAGGTTTTGATCCAACTATTGGAGATATTGCTGGAGTTGATCATATACCTGTAGCTG
>DZCE01000221.1 GCA_022736375.1 Arcobacter nitrofigilis
ACACTTGCTGGTTCAACCCCTGCTACAGTTACTTTAGGTGGAGTCGCAACTGATAAAATTCAAAATGTTGAAAATTTTGAAGGTGCTAAAAATAATGACACCATTACAGGGGATAGTTTAGCAAATACTTTAAGTGGTATGGCTGGAGATGATACTTTAGATGGTGGATCTAATAATGATAAACTTATTGGTGGTGATGGAGATGATACCCTTATTGGTGGAAGTGGAAGTGATATCATTGATGGTGGAAATCATACAACAGCTAGTGGACAAGGGTCTGACACAGCATTAACAGGAAAAGGGGACTGGGTTGATTATAGTTATATCACTGGGACAGATACCTCTGGTGAAAAATATGGAGTTATTGTCAATTTAGCTACAGGAAGCGGTGATGATATAGGTGATGGAAGTGAAGTGGGGATAGATACTCTTTCTAATATTGAAAATGTGAAGGGGAGTAAGAATGCCGATAGTATTGTAGGAAATGACCTTGTAAATACCCTTGATGGAGGGCTTGGAGATGATATCTTAGCAGGTGGACTTGGAAATGATATCTTAGTTGGTGGTACTGGAAGTGATACAGCTGATTATACAAACCAAAAGAAAATCAAAGTAGATTTAAGTAGTGGTGGCACAGCTACAGTTGATACAGATAATAACGGAACTTTTAGCGCTGGAGATGAACAAGATACGATTTCAAGTATTGAAAATATTATAGGAAGTGATACAGGAAACGATACTATTTTTGGAGATACACAGAATAATTACTTTAGAGGTCTTGGCGGAGATGATTTATTTAAAGGGGCAGGTGCTAGTGATGATACCTCTAATGATACTTTTGATGGGGGAAGCGGAAGTGATACTGTAAGTTATGATTATATAACAGACCCTGCAAAAGGGATTGTCGCTGATATGAATAGTGGAGAGATTACAGGTCAAGGGACAGATAAAATCACTGCTATTGAAAATATTATCGGTGGTGATGGAGATGATATTTTTAAAATGAAAGAGGGGAATTATACAAATAGTATCAACGGAGATGGTGGAACAAATACTATCGATTATAGTTCATATGAAGATGGTGTTATGGTAAATCTAAGCTCAACTTCTCCTCAAACTGTAGTGGTGAGTTCAAGTGATATTGATACGATTACAAATATCCAAAATATTATTGGTTCAGATGATAATGATAGTTTTATTGGAAATAGTGTTGATAATATCCTTGATGGTGGACTTGGAAATGATACGGTTGATTATAGTTACCTTGACAATGGGAGTTTAAATGGTGGAGCTGGAGTTGTTGTTGTCGATTTAGACGCTGGAACGGCTAGTGTGAATGGAGGTGATATTGACAGTTTAGTTTCAATTGAAAATATCAATGGAAGTAAAAATGCTGATACATTTATTATGAAAGAGGGACCAACTGCAAATGTTATCGATGGAAATAGTGGAATAGATACTGTTAGTTATGAAAAAT
>DZCE01000222.1 GCA_022736375.1 Arcobacter nitrofigilis
CATCATGAGCAAATACATCACGAAGCATACCTGATAAATTTTGTGTAGCGATTTGTGTTAGTTTTTCCATGGTGAAATTATAGCCAAAAGATATGTTTATATTGATTTAGTATTACCTACTGATAATAAGACAAAATAAATCAAAAAAATTTATTAAAACTCAAGTTGCTTTAAAGCTGGAGGGGTACAATTATGTCATTAATATCAGGTTTGAGCTTTTGCTCTTCAATAGTTCCAATAAAAGGTAAAAAATGTCAAAAATTGTTCAAAAATCAAAACACTTAGCGAAGAAAAAAATCAAAAAAGAACTAGAAGAAGAGTTAGCACTCAAAGAACAAACATCAGATATTTTGGAGGCTGCCAACAATGCACCACTAGCAGTAGATGTTGCTAACTTACCACATTCTGCACTAGCAGAGGCAGCAGCTATCGGGGCAGCCGTAGCCTCGGATGCAGCAGTGGCCACGACCGCTGTAGCAGGAATCACGGCAGCTGCAACAACAGCGGCTGGCCTATCAGTTGGAACTATGGTGGGTATTGGTGCAGGAGTAGTAGCAGTAGGTGGTGTAGCAGTAGCTGGAGGTGGAGGTGGTTCATCATCTAGCACTTCAACACCAACACAGACTCCAGCAACTCCAGCAACTCCAGCAACTCCAGCAACTCCAGCACCTACTGCACAACGAGTTAAGAGCATCCAAGATAATTCAGGCAATACTATTGAGGCTTTTGAGTATGACATAAATGGAAATATTACGAAACAAGTCTCTTGGGATATAGATTCTAACGAGTATGAAACAACCGTGTTTAAATACAATTCATCTGGACATATAGTTTCTTTAGAAAGCGACTACAGTGGAAACGACGGTATTTTTGATGAACGAGCAGATTTTACCAGAGATGCCAATGGCAATCTTTTGACTATGAAAAATTATAAAATCGCAACAGGGGTGCTCGAAGATGAAGTTGTAAATACATATGACAGCCATGGCAATAGACTCAGTAGTGAAGTAACTCATTATAGTAGTGGGTCTATGCCCAGCAAGGGAAACATTATATACGAAAATATATATACAGGCGACAAACTCACGCAGATTAACGAAGTATTAAAAATTGATGTTGGAGGCGACGGCACAATTGATTATACTGACAACATCACCATTAAATACAAATATGATACAGCTGGTTTAGTGACTGAAGAAGAGGTATTTAGCAGTCACGATGAACACACCATAGATAAGATTTTTTACGAGGATGGAGTTATCTCAAAAGTAGAGTTTGATAGCAATGCTGATGGCGTAGTAGATGCTACTGCTACATATATTCATGAAGCTGGAGCATATTCAACTGTTTACCCAGAGTTTTTTGATCCATATTATGTATTTAATTAATACTGGTTTTAGCGTTCTCTAATCAATCCACTAGATACCGCATCAAATTATCAAACATATACTTTGGTGGGTTAGCAAACCCACC
>DZCE01000018.1 GCA_022736375.1 Arcobacter nitrofigilis
TTATATAGCATCTCGAAAGCCTTCAGGCGTCGAGTCATAGAGACGTTAAAAGGATGTTTATCTACATATCCACATCGTTCGCTTCTATTTCTCTATGTAACTTTGATATCAGTGCTACTATGCGACTTATTTTACCTGTTTCCTTTAATGTAGAAAGTTCATCATTATTAAAGATGATATTCGGGTCACTGAACATCTTCATTTCTAATGATTCTGCTGTTAAATTAAGATATGAATTCTTCGCCGTACTTATTTTATTCTCTATTAAATTCACTTGATTAGTATTCAATGGGAATACCTCGTTAAATGTGTTTAATAAATATCTTCTATTTTTCGCTATTTCGATGTTTCTGCTATTTGCCTCAGGAAAGGATTTCGTATCCTCATATCTCATTTTCTTACTAAAATATAACGCTATACACAGTTCCCATAGTATTGATCTATGTACCGTCATGGTTTCATTCGTTATTATAACCTTTAACGCATTTCTAGTTTCTGTAACCATTTTTTATCCTTTTTTTTTATTTAATTCTAGCATTATCTTTTCTCTAGCTATTATAATGCTGTTTGATTGGATATCTTCTATCGCTTCTATCAATGCTCTATGGTTGGCTTTACCGCTCTTCCATGGGAGCTTATCGTATATTTTGGGGATAATCTTACTATGATGTACCTCCATAACCATTCCTTCTAGTATGTCAATCTCTTTTATTATGACCGCCTTTTGTTCCGCAGAGTAACCGCCGACATTCAGATTGATAACCATCTGGTTTCGTATTCTATATAACCTCCTATCTATATTGTCATAGGTTCTTCCAGTACTACCACCTTCGGTCAGAGTACCTATCACGCCACCTAATGTAGATGTGATTATTGAATATAGGAACCCGTAACTAAATCCGACTAATGCTCCTGAAGCACCAGCTATCAGCGCTCCTAGTATACCCAACGTAAGTCCGGTGAATATCCCCGCGAATATCCATACCATCGCTTTCTGTCGGCGCGTTTCGTCATTTAATTTCTTAAGAGCTGTACCTAACTGGAAACTTAGTCCGAATCCTGACGCGAACATATCCGATAGGTGTTCAGCGTCAGAATAGGATATTACATCATGCTTATTATTTCTCATCATTACAACTGCGGCGAAGTCTATGATAAAGGTTTTATCATCCGTATCCTTGCTATCTAGACCTAAATTCTCTCTAGCATACACTCTCATACTACTAATACTATTTGTTTCGGAGTTTACGTTATATAAAAATGTACGTAGTACGCCGCTAGCGTTTATAGAGGTGCGATTTAGATTAAAAAATACTTCCATTACATGACCAATTTCATGTAGAATTATAGCCACTAATTCCTCATCTTCCATTTTGCTATCCATTAGAAACTTTACAAAGTCAAAGTCAAATATAACTACGTATGACTCCGGGAGATTGAGAATCTTCCTATTCTTGAAATCAATTTTTAATCCTTTCCCAAGTTCTGCTTCGATATTATTGACATTAATGTCTTGCTGTTTCAATATAGATAACATATTGGTTTTCGATAGATTACTTTTATCACCGATTATACAACTTGGGTTATCCGAACAATTCTCATTCAGATACTCTTTTATATGTGTCCATAATTTAGAATTATTAGGATATAGTGTATGGTCATGTCTTGACGTCACATTGATGACAGATGCGATACCAATATTGTTTACTAAAATTCTATTATTAAAACCGAATCTTTCATGGATTAAGTTTTCAAATTTAACTATAATCTCCTTTGTGGAAGCTATCGTATCTAAATGTATAGAACGAGCTATTTTATGTGTGATAATCTCTCGTCGTAATCCGTTTATTAACGCAGATGCTTTTGGTACAAATCCAAAGTTGTCAGTAAACCCTATCTCTTTATAAGATAGCATTGAGGGGGTATCGGGCAGCATGTGGTTCTCCTTAGTGTAATATATTTTCTCATGGAAAATATATTACACTGTAAAGAAATTATATATAAAAAATATACACACCTATAATAATATTGAGTATATAATTATACTAAAATTAAAAACGGAGAATAAAAATGGGTTTTTCTAAAAATTTAGTTAATAAAAGCGGGGAGGTTAATAATCCTGAAGCGAATGGATCACGGAAAGCAATAACCCTGGTATTCGCCGATACTACAAGTAATACTCCGGATTATATATATCATGGAGATTTATCTGACGAAGACTTAATTGACCCACCTGGTTATTTTACAGTAATAACTGATGGTTATTATTATGATCGGTATCTTGATCAAGCGAAGTATTATAATCGTAGATGGTCATGGTAATCTATTTTCTAATGCGAATAAATTACGAAGATTGAATTTGATGATTAAACTAGAATATGTGGGGCTTACATAAGCCCCACATATTAAATATATTTTTATCTCAGGACGTTAATTTCTATGTTAATATTAAATGTTAGTTTATTATTAACTATCTTCCTACTTATGTATAGTTTATTATCCTTGTCGTTGATGTCTACTATCTCAGCGCCGTCAAGTTCCTTAGATAGAGTTATCCCGACAGATAAGACGTTCTTACCGACCAGAGTTGTATTTTTTATTCTTTCGGATAGATCGTATATTACGATGTTAGATCCATTTAATATCTCATTCTCTATCACTATACCGATGTCTACTTTAAGTTGCTCCATATCAATGTTTGAACTGAAATTATTGTCTCTGGTAAATATACGAATAGATGGGTTGATGAATGACGATATATATTTTCTTAGATTATTCACGAATACCTTAGCTATACTATACGGTGGGGTAAATTTCAAGCTAGTGTTTTCTAAACACTTAGATAACATATCTGGAACGTCGACCATATCTATTTGGTTTTTTAACATGTTTATCTGTTCATGAGTATTGTCTACGTTAGTTAATTTAGCTTCCAATTGGTACACCATTAGTGACATATTTTTATATCCATTTGACACGCCTATAATGATTGGTTCACCATCAGTATCTAATATAACGTCATTTACACTGTGTTTATAGACTTGGTTACCATATTCATCTATAACTTGTTCGCCCTTTTTATGTTTTATGTTTATGAATTGGTTTACTTCGAACTGTGGATTATGTTGTTCCAAATTATAAACATCTATATCTTCCTCTATATTATAGAATACGTCTTCCGGATAGACAAGAGGAATATCTTGGGTGTATCTTTTATATATAGGTATATCAGAGCTATCGTATACGGATGTCTCTATATTCTCGAATTTATCCCCAAACTTGACGAATACAAATTGTTTAGATAGGGCTATTGCGTTCTCTTCTACGACAACTTCATCATTGACATAAAATTCATTTAAAATATATTCGTTAGTAAAGTATACGATTACCTTAATGCTAGAATCTAGAGCGACTAGGGTGTTCTCAATTAATTTATGTCCATTGATTATCGAGATTTTATCGTCTACGAATTCGAAGTCTGTCTCTATCTCCACGGAGTACATCTTATTAACACTATCGTAGATTGTCGGATAGCTGATGAATTCATTACTATCAGCTATCGGTACGGATACCTGTACTTTAAGATTAACCATATCGGTTTCTACTGTATCGTTAACTATTAGGGTAAACAGCATGGTGAATATACTACCATTTCTAACAATGTGTAATTTATCTATATTTGCTCTATATTTGATATCAGTCGAATTTAGTCCGTCTATATAAAAGTTACGCATGCTTGGTTCTAGATAATACATATTAGCGGGAATGTTATTATTTCCAAGTTGTGACGTATAAAAAAATGGAGAGAAGAAGTATTTATTATAGAACGAGTCGTTTCCTTTCCCTATTTGATAAACGGCATTGTTGTACTCCTCCTCCGTAAGTGGTTTTAGTCTATCATTTTCCACCATAAATGTTGCGCCAGATTTGATAGTTAATTTGTCGTCAATTATTACTATGTCTTTAAATCTTGAAACATCATGCGTATCTATATACGATAACCCGTTAAATAGGTCAGTATGTACAATCGGGTCTAGTGTAGTAGGTCGTATACTTTTACTCACTATAAATTCAGTAGAGTATAACCCGACGGCTTCACGTACACTAAATCCTTGTCTATTTAAACGTAAGTCGGATAGACTAATGTAGTTATCTGGATTATATATACTGTTATATATAATCCTTTGAGTCAGAGTGGTAAAGCTATCGCCGTTGTCACCGCTACGTAGATTCATGAAAGATAAGACTTTGGTGTTTATACGACGTGTTCCGGAAGCTGACTGTATGTCCCTACTAGGACCAAACTCTAACTCAAAGTCATCCACCTCTAACTTATCTAGAGGTAACTCCAGATACCCCATTGTCGTGTACACTCTTATTAATATCTTCCCGCCAAGAGAGTTATTGGAGCTTATAGTATTTAACAGCGTGACTGTTAATGTTAAACCGTCTAATTCTAGTAAGGCCATTTCGTTTTGTAGATTATACGCATTCTTAGTGAAGGTTGTGCGGTACTTAATATAGTTATCACTACCGTATTGTTTTACAAATACATCGGCCTTATAGAACAACCCATTAAGATCGATAGTATTGATAGATACATTACCGGCTAATATATTACCTTCAGTCTCTAATATATCGATTTGGTCAGCTGTGGTATCAAATACTAACCAATCAGTTGATTCATCGTCAGTTATAATGAGTGATCTGAGGTTACTTAAATCGTTGTTACTATCTTGGTTTTCGGCATCTATCAACATTTGTACTGATGATTTAATTGTACTTCTTCTTTTATATCTAATTTCTATATCGTTCACAATAGTGAACTTAGTATTATCCTCAACAGTAATCGTAGTATATTTAGGTATGGTTACGATATATTCATCTGTAGCATACTCAATTCCCTGCATCATTATATCGTTAACATTTATATATATTGTAAAAATAGCTCTAGATGGGGTGGCTAATTTCATAGTATCGACATTATTGATGTGCTGTAATAACTCTTGTTTTGAAACAGAATTATCTGGGAATATATTATGTATAGCCAAGACGTTTGTTAACATTGCGTCAGCTGCCATAGTAGCTCCCGTCTCTAGTATAGCCATAGTTGGATTAGTATGGTCTGTTGATATTATCGTCCCGGTAACCTTGTTATTTAGATAAGCTATTCCCTTATCTAGAATCGTACTCACTATATCTTTCATTATTATTCTCCATTTGGTTTAATTTTTTGAGATTCGTAAAAGTTGTTATATACGTACCATTCAAGCTCTCTGGTGGCCGGATTGATAAGTGGGTATGTACCTAATCTGAATAGTTTATACTCGACGGGGCGCAATTTACGCATCATCGATCCATCGCCTTCTCGTATCAGTTTTCTCATTCCGACATTTGCTATGGCTAGATGTTCGTTGAATACCCGACAATTCATCGGGGTCGGTCTAAGGTATTTCGCTCCGTCGTTTTTAAATCTAAGCTCTAGGTCATTGAACTCTTCACTATATAATAGTTCATTGTTATAATTAAATATTTTACCTGTAGGTAGATTCATAACTTTGGATCCACCAGAGTAGTACATATATTCAACTTTCTTCCAATCTGCTGACATTACGAGTCTATATATACGCACGGTATATTCTTCAGTTTTACTAAGCATATTTTTAAGATGTGGCATCATATATCCCATTTTTACATTTTTATAGTACTTGGTTAAATAGTATATAAGCTCCTGTGCCGCCATCCCACGGATATTTCTAACTGTAAATTCTGTATCGTAAGAGCTATATATATCGGGCATACCATCTATATATGTTCTTGTCTGGCCATATATTCCTGGTTCAGTAACTTTTACTGACGTCACCTCATCTGGGAATCCTGACGCTTTCTGTATTGTGTTAGATAGAAGAGGTATGAATGGATCTTCTCTGTCAACTAGGTCAGATATTGATTCATCGCCAGTCTTAGATAGATGTAGGTCCGGATCCAGTGTCGCCCTAACTATACCTTCTACCGATAGCCTATTTTTCCCAACGAGTTCTTGGAATACTCCAGTTGGGTCAGATAGACAATTTTCGTCGGATAAATTACAATTTGGTTTTGTTATAAATATATATCCCGGACGCATGAGTACGCCGCCGAATAGGAAGGGCGTGGCGTTATTTATATTATACCCGACAGTTGCGTATGATGAAGACTTATGCATAGGGTAAATTGGTAGAAGGTGCTCAATCAATGAGTTGGCGTCTGTCTGTAAATCAATATATTCACCGGTATGGTAATCTCTAAATGAAATTCTCTCTTTGTCTGCCATTTTTATACTCCTCGTTTTATTATAATCAGAAAAATTGTTTATTCTTATATATTTTAAAGCTATTTAATAAAAAACATTTGATGTACTATCTAATATTTTTTAGTTTAATTGGGTCTACTAAGACAAATTAAGTTGTTATGATGTGGATTAATTAATCCACCTCATAACACATTTTTGTTATTTATATCTCTTTTTTGATAAATAAATAAAAAAAGGAGTAGTAAATGGGATTTATTACAGGGACTATACCGGCCACCATATCTGCGTTTGTTAATATATTAGGTAGCATAGGCGGTGATGGTAAACTTAGTCTGGACGATATTCTGACGGGGGATATTTCGGAATCAAATTTAGATATTGTTATAGCTAATGGGTCGATGATTAAGTTTCTTAGACCACTTGTTGTGAATTTTCCACTTATAACATCATCTAGTTTAGCGACGAACGCTTATCTTAAATATGTACATAGGTTTAATATTGAATTATTTGCTGTATTTTATCAGCAGGTATTTACTATGCTTGTTAACTTAAATGGAATGAGTGCCAGAACAGGTATAGATATATTGTCGACCACATCTAATACAAGATCTCTTGAAAGATTCGGGACTACAAGTGTATCTAAAAGAATGGGATTGTTATCAAAAGAGACTGTACTTGATTTGAATAACGATATCCCAACTACACTTGCTGAAGGTTCATTTACGGCTGGCGGGCAGATTATAAAAGAGATAAAACTTAAAATATCTGTTACACCACAGAAGGGTAATAATGTAATCAATGTAAGAACTGAACAAAAAGATTTTGAGTTAACCATACTAGTGAGGGCGATTCCGAAACTTGTTCCATTTGATCAGATTATTAATATTTATGAGGTTCGAAATGGGGAGACAGGTTTTTTATCTAGATTAGACTCAGCTAGGGCTGGGGAAATAAGTTTTAAAGAACTTTTTATTCCTTCTCAACTTCTTAGGGATTATAAAAAAGGTCTTCTAAAGGATTATAGTGATGTCTTGAAAAATATAGAAAAACAGGAACAAGATTCTCTTAAGTTAGTAAGAGATGGTAATTCGTCTACGGCTGCCGTTGGATTCGCTAGATTTTATGGAGCTTTAACAATAACCGAAACTGAAGCTCAGTTGTTAGCGCGTATGTTGTTTACAAAAACTGGTGACAGAAGATTCGTGGATAAAGTGTTAACAGGTGGTAATAAAATGATGCTGAATATAGTTGATGCCGATCTGGATAACATGGATTATGCATTAATAGATAACGACTTTATGGCTTCCATACGTCTAAAAGATCTTAAGAAGAAAAAACCTGGCGAGGATTTAGCGGACATTATGAAAGATTTGATGGGGGCTTCTAAAGCCGGTTCAAGTATTTTCTAAAGGGGGATTTTATGCAGAAAAGACAATTAATAGATAAGGTATTTTTTCCAGAAGGAAAAAAAGCTACAGAAAAACGAGAAATCATATCGATATGTGAAAGTATCGTGGTTGGTTATAGGGATGATAATAAGAATGTAAAGTCATGGAGAAGTGATATTGTAAGAACATTCGAGTATCATGAGCGTACATTTATAGAAGATGGTAAGACCAATAAGGACGGACCTAAGGGTACAGCTTTAGACTATTACTTTTTATATAACCGTATAAAAGGAGATAATCTTATTGATAAAAACAAGAATCTATTAAAGTCTCTAGATACGGCGGTGGATTCTATATCTAGGATACTTGATATTATTAAGAGCGAACCACAAGCTATGAGTAATATCTTAACCGAGAAGGAATTAGGATATAGAGACGCGCAAATAATAAGTATGGTGGATAATCTTATTTTTATAGTGCTATTTACTTATGAGGCTATTTACTACTCCATGATACCGAAGGATGATGCTAATATATCTCAAGAACACCTAAAGATAATTACTAATCACTCTTATGGATATATAGGGTTAATTAATCAAATGAATAAAAGTAATATGGACGATAAGATAAATAAATTATTTGATCTTAGTAACCCACTATTGGGTAAGTCTAGAGAGATGTTAGAAAATCACCTTACGGTAACTGATAGACTCTTTGATGGGCTTTCTTCACACTTTGATTATAATCCAATATACGCTATTGGTAAATTATTTATACGGATAGAGATGTGGTACCTGGAGCGACAGATGCATTTGGGTGCACTTTATTCGGCTAAATTAGCCAAGTTGGAAGCGGAGAGAAATAAAGCACTCACAGACGCAGATAAAGATCGTCTCGATAAGGTAATAAAAAATTATACTGAAAGATTGAGAAAGACAGATTTATATATTATCAGAGCAACTAGGGAGGTAGATAATGCCTGATAGTAAAATCTACCCCAATGCCTTATTGAAAGATTCTATTACTTTATTGGATGATTCGTTTATACCTACGATATCTGATGATATAGAATCTATATTAATGATGTCGGTAACATCGGATAGGGCAAGTGGACTTGGAGAGGCTCTAGGTAAAGCAATGAAAGATATCTTAAGGATGATTAAAAGGAAATCCATAGATACCTGGGACGCCATAGGTAATATGTTTGTACATAACAATAGTACGGCAAAGGCAAATATAGCTAAATTGACTGCGATTAACGGTAACCCTATTGCTAGTAAATATAATGAGTCAGATTCATTACGTATTTCCGGATATATGGCTTGGTTTTTAGCCCTGACCCAGAGCCAGGTAGTTGACATTAAGTTGTTGGACTATATGATATCCTACGAGAAAGAAGTAGAGACAATGTTAATGTTGAAAGAACTGTTGAATACTATAAGTAACAGTGATAAGACATTTTCGACGAGAGACAATTCGGGTGATATATTGGCGTCTGGAATAGCAGAGATAGGGGAAGTCAGTTTAAAAACAGAAGCTATATTCCCAATCTTTGTGATAGGGTCGGGTGGACGTATTGTTGTCGTATCGTTATATAAAAATAGTAAAGGTGTAATTGATCTAGGAGAAGATTTCCTATTTAAGATTAAGTCTATAAAATTACCAAAAGGTAAACCACCGTCCAAAGTCGAACTTTTACGACCATCTGATCTTATAACTAGATTGAACGATATGCGTAATATTAGTGATAAACGCATAAAAAAATGTAAAAAGCTTTTTGACGAATGTTATACTATAGCTTATAATATCGCTGATAGTATGTCAAGGAGCGAGAATATTATTAACAGTGATAGTAAAGATGGTCTCATGCGGTTGGTCTCCAGTGTACATTTTATTCATAGAGCAGTATCGCAATCTATAAACGATAAGTATACACTGTTAAATAATATAGCCGGAATAACGCTGAAGTACTATAAGGCATAGTATTTTTTATTTTAATGAAATAACAACTTAAAAAAAGGAAAAACATATGGGCTTTAAAATTGATTTATCGGACGCCGGATATGGCGGTAGATTAGGACCTAAATTAGATCTTGATTCAATAAGTATTCTAGATGAGATTAGCTCGACAGTCACACTATTAGATAAAATGGAGATCACTGGAAAAGCGGTCGACAATGATGGTACACTATATGTCAAAATGTCCGAAGCTATCCGGACCTCTATGGCTGTTATTGATGTAATTAGTGAACAAAGGGATAAATCATCTAGTAACTTTGGACCAGCTGCTGTTGAGGCGGCATATACGCAGCTATGTTTGGTATCTTTATTGATTGATCCTAATAAAGAGATTCCAGTTATACTTAGCGGACACGATATTAAAAGAAATCCAGACGGCGCGATGGATTTGATCCTCCAGTCTAAAGTTGGGTTTACTGATAGAATGAAATCTAATTCTTCTAAATGGTTGGATAAATTTATTCAAGCTTTCATAAATCTTATAAAACAGATGCAGATAGTTTGGAAAAAGTATGTTTCCAATTATGAGGACACATACGATAGTGCGGAGCAATTAAAAGCTAGCGAGTATAATGAACTCAAATCAAAATCTTCACGTTCTTATATCAAAGCAAGATCTGAACTTCTCGGAACGCGCGCGGCCCTTACTACACAAATGAAATTTATGTTAGATAGTGACGTAAAACATCCAGATAACGATGATACCGCCGCGGTAACTATGAGTGATACTAGTAAACTTATTTTTGAAGATAAGCCGTTTAAGGCCGGAAAAGGAAGTAAATGGTTTGGTGCCAAACTTGCTCCATACTCATTACCTTGGATAAGAGAGGCCAAGAAAGAGCTCATTAAACTCAGAGCAAATCCAGATAAAGATCATACTATAGCTCAGATAGATGAAAAACTCGATCATATCGAGGAGTTTCTTATTCAACATCAAGGTCTCGATGCGGTCATGCTGAAGGATAAAGCACAATATACCACAATATCTGTATCTGGAGAGATTCTACTAAATAAGATTATTGGTGTTATTGATTTACAATCTTTATTCGATATAATGGGGGATACGCAATTAATGCGTACTAATGCCGAGTTATTCGTAGATGCATTAAAGGATCTCGATAAGGATGTAAAAGTTGGTACAAAAGATGAAGATATTAGACTCTACGGTTTCACTGACAAAACCGCAATGGCTCTATATAGAGATAAGTCTGGGGACTGGACTACAAGAAGATTAGCGGCCGATAAAGACATACATATGAAAGTCGCGTCTAAACAGAACTATTCCACCAATATTGAGGAGACTATATTGCTAGCTAGAGTTGGTAGAGTTCTATTTAGAAATTTTGGTAAAGTTGGTTCCAACATGCAAAAGCTGATCACGAATGTTCACGCTAAGTATAAATCTGGTGATAGTGAGTATAAAGATATTCCAACAATAATCACTATTGCTCGTAGTATGTATACATCTTTATGGAGAGATATAAATAATGTTACAGAACTATGTGAAGCCGCATTGGCGAATTTAGTAAAAAAATAAAAAGGAATTATAATGTTTGATTTTTTATCTGAAGATTCATATCTGAATCAAAATAGTTATTATGGAGACCGTAACTCAAATCTACCACTTTTCATGGAAGCAAACTGTTCAACAATCCAAATGCTCGGGGCTAGTGTTAGACAGAACGATGCGATTATGGAGTTAATCACATTATCAAAATTTGAACAGGATGCCGCAATTGTCGCGTCCGTCGCCAAAGCCAGTGCCGATAGACAAAGAGAAGCTGGAATCATATCTACCGATATAACAGTGGATTCTATGATAGTGTTGGGTAGAGTCATTAGTTCAACTAATGTAGTGTCGGACGAGATGTATACTCGGTTATCAAAAATTAGTAGTGTGGAAGAAGACCCGATTATAATGGCTAAAGACAACCTGGGTCAAAAGATTAAGGCTAATCTAGTATTGATAATCGAGCGAATACGCGTAGCTCTGTCTCGTCTTGTAATGGATTGGTCGCATACAGTGACCGAGTATTTTAAAGATATCGATGATTTAAAAGATTCGGTTAAGAAATATGCCGAGAAGGATAAGAAGGATAAAGTAGATAAATATATCGACGAGACTACTTTAAATATCTTGAATTCACGTTTCCCTTTCTATGGACACGCCCATATGGGTGTATTTAGTGATAGTGGTTTTGTAGAGTACCTTACAGAGGTAACCTCGAGAAAGGCTTTTGATTTAAAACCTAAAGATATTGTAACTAATCCAGAAAAATGGGTAGGTCCAGATTTACTTTCTTATATTGAGGAAGTCAAGTTATTAGCACATGTAAATACTAACACTACTCATAGTGACGACAAAAATAAGTTCGTTAAGGTAATACCATATGCCATGAATAAGGACAAGGTTTTATGTGTGATAGTCAAAGAAAAAAGTATCGAGACAACTACAGTTAAAGTGGTCACTCCGGATTTGCCATCAAATGCACCATATATCGAGACCATAAGCTCCACGTATCAAAAGGCTGTTAGTATGTCTAAGGACATCAAGACTCAATTGTCTAGTGGATATAAAACAGTCTATGATGATCTAATGAAGATGGTGGATGCGCAAAAAGAATCGGATTCTATAAACGGTTTACCTACATCTTTAGCCGGTAAATACTTACACGTCTATCTAAACTGGGTAGGTGCCAATAGAGATGCTCTAAGTAATACACTAAAAGTAATTCATTCAGTAGTCTAAACATATCAACGCGGATAATATCCGCGTTGATATTCTTTTCTTTACCCATTTTATTGATAAAACTAAAACTGGAGCATAAAGATGGAATATGATGATAGAGACGTTGTAGATTGGTATCGACTTAAAGTAACTAACACATTATCTAGAATAAGAACTATTCTGGAGGGGAATAAATCGCCATCTGTACGTATAGGTGGTGTATTGAGACTATATATACAAGACGATAATAATGGATTGGCATGTTTAACAACAGCATTGGGGAGATTGTCTAAGGAAATGATTCTACCTTATGAGTTAAGGGACACGTTCCGTAAAATATACGAATCACCCACTTCCTCCACTATTGATGGTGGAATAGAGCGTAACTTTATTCAACAAGATTGGATAGATATTGATCGGTCTTTAGGTACGGCGTTGTTAGATTTTCGAAATTTACCTCGACTCGACAATTTAGATTTAAGTGATAAATTCATTGACGACGACGCGACTCTTAGTGGATTGGTTACGAATGCGCTAGAGTTAATAGAAAAGATAGGATTAAATTCTTTTTATGAAATGGTGGCCTACATGGTACCATTTAGAAAGAAAATCCATAGAAGTAAGTCATGCGAGTAATACTCCCGATGATAGACGGTACGGTGGATCTTAGGATAGCCGAGGAAATATTAAATACTATATTTCCTCGTTTGAATTTAAACCTTAAAACTGTAGTCTATAACGAAGAGTTAGATATGGTAGTGCAGGGTAACCGTAGGAAACTAAATATAGAGAAATTAACTGGTAAACCGGATATATTCGCGAACGTTAAAGTTGAGGATGAAAGTTCCCCTGAATTTTTAATGCCACAGTATCAAAGTCAGACGCAAGGTACTCCAATATTCCATGATACTAATGTTGCGACTAGCGTATATCCTATGACACAACAGGTGCGGAAGATAATGGGTATTAGTATTTACGCTAAGGATAAAACAGCTATAATGAAGATGAAATCGTCAATAATATTTACTCAGTCTATGATCTTTAACGGGAGTATAGAGAAGGTAGATGTTGATTACAGCATTCCACGCTTCTTAATGTTATTATTATCTAATATTAAAGGTAATTATAACTTATACGCGGAAAAGAATAATTTACAGCAAGTTAGTTTTTTAGAGTACTTAGATAAACATACCACTGGCGATATGTTCTATGAATTCGGTGAAAATAAGAAATTGCGCTCCGTGAAATATAGACATACTATATTCAATCTACAGCTTATAATCTCAATATCAGAGTTGAACTCGAAGCTAGCGTATGATTTAGAAACTGGTTACTATACTATATCATTTAAGGTGTCCTTTTTTCCAAGAACTGTAAATGGATTACATATTACGTATCCGTTAATAGCTTATAATAAACCGTTAAATAAAATATTTTTCGAAGTGAATAATTTGGACAATGATTATGATTCAAGACAATATTTAACGAATCCGATCAACGATGATATATTGAATATATCTTTATCGAACAGGATACCAATCTTTAGTATACTACTATATTTTGACGATTCAAATATACTAATTAACCTTATGGATAAGATAAATGGATTTGAATTCTCGAAAGAGTTGATAGCTTATATAATGGCCGTATTAGCTAATGGAGGCTCTCTATCAGACTTATTTTTAAAATTTTATCTTTATGCTAATAATGAGTTGACCAAAGCCGAGATAGGTATAGACAGCGATCTAAATTTATATCTATTGAATCCGGAAGAGATTAACGGATTATTTATATATCGATTAGTTATAGCTCTACCGTTCTCACTCGATGATTTTAATTTAACAGAAATAGATGGGATTATGGTATATTTATTGAAATTGTTAGCTACGGGTAAGTATGATTTCAATCTAGAATTATTAATGAGACTTTTAAAAGAACTTGGGTTATTAGACAGACTATTAGCTCTTATTTTAAAGGATGGGAACTATATTAATAAGACAGTTATCTACATAGATACTTCTATGTATAACCATAAAGATCAGATGCCTTGGGTAGCCGATATACAAAATAGTACAATTAATTCATATACGAAAGGGTCATAATTATGACCCTTTCCGTTTTTCTGAATATATATATAAGGAGTACATAATGTTTGATAATATACAATACTCATCTTTGGGAGAAGAGTATACTTTTCTAATGAATTCTATTAGAAGGTACAACGAGGTGAATACTATTATAAGTGAGAATAGGAAAGATCTATATTTAGAACGAAATGGTAGTAATAAGGACATCGCAGCTATTAATGAAATTAATAGTTTTACACTAAGAGAGGCTATAGTTGCGTCTCTCGAGACGGAACTTCGTTATCAGTTTGAAGTGTTAATTCCAGATATCGAGTACCCAATGGATATAGAGGACATGAAGTCTCTCGGTGCCTTAAATAATGCGCAAGATGGTGACACTTCTGGTAGGGTATTAGCAATGAGGAATTTCCTATTACCAAGACATACTCTCTTTGAACACTACAATCAATATATTAATTCGGTTGTAGATTCTTTCTGTGCTGGTAAGAATATGGATCTATCGCATATCGAGGTGGTAACCGGTAATGGTAAACTCTACTATATAGACGCCAATACTAATATTATCACACAGAAAGATTTTCCAGAAGAAGTTAATTTGAATAAACCCTGGTATTCATTAGGGGCTATATATAGTCTGAATCTATTTGATTCTAAATTAAAGGATTGTGAGCTATTAGACTCTATAATGATGGATGTGCGCGGATCTTTTGATTTTGATGTATTAAAAAGATGGATTAATAATATATTTATTTTTGGACTCTTTCTGAGATCAGTATACGCCTTTAATAACACTCTATTAAGTAACTTACGATCTACTTTCGGAGAGGATAATTAAATGCCAATAGTGTCATTCCCGGCAAGCGAATTATCTACTGATAAAACAGATAGCAAGCCAGTTACCGTAAGTTATGATGAGAATATCGATTTGGTAGTACCTATTGTTCTACCAGGTCGAAAAGAAGTTGTGGATTATTATAATAGAATTAAAACAATAACCAGTGATGAGGTTGGTTTCGATAGTGCTGGTTCGTTGACAGATGTTATGTTCGATAAGGTTAATGCCGCCATATTGTACGTGACTGAGGAATTCAATATCGTAACGGATTCGGCTACTAATTTAAGAGCAACTGCATTTGTCGACATAGGATTAATACCTCAAATTGGCGATATTATAGTTACAAACATAGCATCCAGAGATGTTATGTTAATAGTTATCTCTGCAATCAAGAAATCTCCAGATTTATATTCTACATTCGAGATAGTGTTGAAAGTGGATAGTTATATCGCCGATAGTATGGATAGATATAAATCTCTTCTGGCTAGGGTTAATAAAGAGTACATCTATAATACCGAACCATTAAGTGAAAACCGACTACTAGAGGTTAATAACTACGAGTTAGTAACAAGGTTAAAAGATATAGAATATTCTCTACAAGATTACATTAATTCTAGATATTACGATGCTGAGTTATATGGGTATAAATATCAACTTAATAACAACACTTTTGTTATAGATAAACATTTCGATCGTGTAATGAGTTACCTGAATATAAAAAGAGATATCTTCACGTTTTGTATCAAAGATCATATCAATTTGTTAGATTCTAATACGAGCATATATATAGCTATCATTAAAGATTCGAGTGCGCCAATATCTAAGGTTAGGTCTACCATGATGAGCGTGGATTATATACTATTTATAGTATATAAGATAGAAGGACGGTATGTTCTACTAGAGGAATGGGAGGATAAAGATAGTAAAAATGTTTTCATATATCCGTTTTATGAGGGTTCTCATTTTAGAGATGTAGATACTCTTGGTGGAAATGAAACCTACATGTCTATGTATACCAACGGCATTGGTAATCTCGATGCATTAGAAAGTATTATTAATGAGAAAAATAAATTAACAATGCACGACTTACTATTAATAATTACACTCATACATAGGGAAAGGATTAGGTATGTCAGTAAGCACAGCAGCACAAGAGATTAGGGAAAAGAGACACTTTGCCACTTCTTCGGAAGGGGCGGAGTTACTTGGTGTCGCAAGAGAAATTGAAATTGATCTCTTTACCGGAAAGATCACATATCTTACAGACAGAAGCGGTATGGTAAGAATATACGGTAGTATAGTGGATATGTTGAAACTATTTGATAGTTCCCTACCTATCTTCATCGAAGAGACTGAATTTTATAATATATACAATGCTGTAAATTATTACTTGGAAGAGATCCACGCGATTAGATTAGGTTTTAACCAAAATGAACATATCTTCAACGACCTAACTAATCTACTATTGGATAGATTCCAGTATTCAATTGGTACTGGTAATAAAGAATTTATAGCAAGTACTATGACAAAAGAATTGAACGAAAAGACTATACCAAATACGGAGATGGCCGAATATAGACGAAGTGTATCTAAGGTTCTACCGGAAGATATCAGGATTAAATATTGGTATCACGCTAATGAAGATAAAAAGCTCACACTAGATGGTGTTCGTGCAGATCTCGATGCCACGAGAAGGTTACTTGATATGTATGAGGATATTGGATATGGAGTATAAATGTTAAGTAAGGAGAGGAATAGAATAGCTGATAGTGGTCCTGGAGGAAATATCAAATACTCGTTGACTTTAGAAGTCAATGATGAGCAATTAAACGCTTTAAGTATAACTACATTAGTAATAGAGAGGAAATATCTCACCGCAAAAGGCGACTATTTATATGTAGATGCCTTATTTCTACAACAAGATGTGAAGAAAATATATACATATAGAGCTAATCTTAAATGTACACTTAGCCATACATTTAATAATACAAAATACTCACAGGAATTTAAGGTGGTATTGGGGGAAGCTAACCATAGGTTTAAAAATGAGAGCAACTTAAATTCGCATTCGAAAGAATTGGCTAAGGAACCCCCAATAATGTTGTCGCTACAGCTTATAGATTGGTCAACTCTTATACTAGATTCTATTAATATTAATCCATTTAGTATTGAAAAAGACTCTACAATAGAGGATATGCTAACTTCGGCATGGGCTAGGACAAAGAAAGATGTGGATAAGGTTCATAAGGATAAGGTAAAGGGTGAGCTGAAGTTGATTCTATCAAAGCCAGATAACATGCGTAAATATCCAAACCTTATGGCTTCTAATGGAAATACTATATTTAAACTAATTAAAGATTCTCAAGTAAAAAGTGGTCAGGGAATTTATAACGGTGGTATATGTATCTATCTACAGAAGGTTGGTCGTAATAACTTACTACATGTTTTCCCTCCTTTCCGTTTAGATAGAACCTCTAAGATACTCAAGGTATTCTCATTGAGTAATGTAGAGGTTCAGACGCTAAAGAACACCTATATAGATAGCTCAAGCGCACTAGAAATATTGGTTGGCGATATTGACGCCATAGATGATAGGATGCATGAACGCATAATAAATAAAGGGAATGCTATCGATATTGTAGATGCCGATACTATGATGAAACGACCGTATATCAAGAAGGAGAATGGGGACGTAGATGCCAAGAAAGATAATATACGAATAAAACATGTTCATGAATTAAAAAAAGATGGTATAGTTAGACCGGCCAAGTCACAACTAACTAACAATCTATACGATGCCAGATCACATGTTCTATCTGAACAAGGATCTAAGGTTACAGTAACTTGGAGGAGTTCAAACCCAGATATTATCACGCCAGGTATGGGGTGTACATTTATCCATATCAATATGGGTAATGATATTGAGGAGTTAAATGGTGTTGTGTTAGGTACGTACACAGCCTACGATGAGGCGACTAAAAACTGTCTTACATTAATACATATGTTCGTGGAGAATTATAAACAAAAATAGTGTACGATGGATATATATCCATCGTACACTATTTTTGTTTATAAAAGGGAAATAAAGAATATTATACTAATATATTATTAAAGTGAATAAATTAAAGGAGAAAGAATGCAATACCATAACAACATAGAGGCATTGTCGATATTAGCCGGGCTAATGGAAAGTATTAAGGGCGTGGTAGGATCCACACTTGGACCAAATGGTTCTGAGGTTAAGATATTACAAACTAGTCGTACCCAACAAACTAATGATGGGTTAACAATTCTATCGAATATACATATTTCGCCAGAAAAGACTCATTATGAATTGAAGTCTGGAATTTTTAAAGAGATTCTTAGTGGGATACGAGACCACGAGGATGAGGTAGGTGATGGAACAACATCTGCATTAGTGATAATAGCTGAACTATATAAAGAGTTTAATACTATGATCCGTGTAGAGGGAAAGGGTGTTACAAATAAGGATATAGTAACTGGACTTAAGGACGTTAGAAAATTCATTAGAGAGATAGTGGAGCGACATAGTCGCGATATTGATTTAAATAAAGATATATATAATATCGCCATGGTGGCGTCGCACAATGATGATAAACTATCGTCTATGATTGCCGATGCATATAGTCAGTCTAAATGGCCATATATTGAATTATCTAGACAAGATAATGGCACACAAACAATCCTTAAGAGAATGTCGGGATATCCAATAAAATGTACTGTATATACACAGTATCTTAACTTGAGGGTAAAAAAGAGTTATATACCGATAATCCATTTCGGCGAAGATATCGGGACTCTATATGACAAAGTAAAAGATGTTGCTAAAGAGATAATAATTTTCTCGTCCGCCAACGCAGATATATTGATGCGGCAAATTTCAGAGAGGACTAGTATCACTATAGTTAAAATGCCGTTCGAGGGCGACACTAAGATGAATGCTATGATAGATCTTTCTAGCTACATTGGATTAAAGATAATTCAAGATGAGGATATTGGAAAATTAACCTTGGGTACCGCAATAGAGATAACTTTAGAAAAAGATAGGCTACTGTTAGATGAAGGTTCGTGTAATATAGACTCTCGTAACGAGCGTGTAAATTATTTACAAGATTCTTTGGTGGATATGAAGTATCGACGCACAATCGCGGATGCGATAAGGAAAGCTTTATCAGCTTTAAATAACCAATATTATGTACTGACAATTGGGGCATTTTCATCAGAGGAACATACGTCAGGGATATTAACGGCACAAGACACCATCAAGGCTGTTAATTCGGCATTGTCTAGTGGTGTTGTTGTTGGTGGTGGGGCATTGTATTTAGAAATATCTAGAAACCTACGAGATAAGTATAAAGGTACACATTCTGGCGCCATTACGTCAAGAGCGTTATTGGGATATTTAGAAATCCTACATAGGTCTAGTGCGTATAATAAACTTAATATGTCTGGTAATACGGGATTATATAACATCAGCTACCCAAATGTAATCGCTAAAAATGTAATCACTAAAAATGATGTCGTTCTGAATATGGAGGATGAAAAGATTATAGAACCGACACTAGTTCCACTCGGCGTGTTAACTACAGCTATAACGCATATGATAACATATTTTAATGCTGGTATTATTCTTATAAATAAAGGGGTAGTTAATGGCTAATAATATCAGTATTTTCACAAATGGTATCCCGGTACATAAAAATGATATTGCTAAGATTTATGATCCATCTAAAAATAGGTATCTCTCTCCAGATGAGATACCTGGAGTTAGGGGTGACGTGATTTTATTACCAAGACACTCAGTTCCGCTGAATAAATATGGTAATCATGTCGATATCGTGGGGTACGGTAAGAGGGATCCCATAACTAAAGTATGGAACTTTAGTTATAAAGATAGCTCTGTTGAGATAAGTACGGAGCTAGAGATAAATCAATCTACCGGTAAGTTATTTATATGTGCGGCAACTGGAGATGTTTATATCTTACCTATTAAATTTCCATCATATGTAGTCGCTATCGGACGACTGAATACTATTTATATTTACGATAACCCAGTAGCCTCTACCAAAAATGGGTGGCGGTATAAAATAAATCTTATTGGGTATAAGATTGAGGAAAAGGATATAACTGTCCATCCGAGCGAAATGGAGTTTACTCCGCTAGAGTTCATGATTAATAAAAAACCTAATTCTAATTTAAGTCTCCTAGAAGATACGACAGCTATGTTATGTAAATCAGGAGAGGTAATTTACCCTAACCTTAGGAACCCTAAGGTTAGTAGCCCGGTTGATGTAAGACACCCAAAGGGCGCCGAGAAGATATTTGTACATAGTAGGTTCATGGTAAAAGAAGGAACATACTATGTAAAAGGATATAATTTTATCCATAAAATTAATGTAGTGTTTAGAAAAACACCTAACAGTGAAATTATTATTAATGGAATAGATGATTTTAGTCCAAATAAAAGGATCATTCATCGGAAAATACATTTACAAGCTTCCATAAATAATGTTATAATACAAGTAACATTTGTAAATATAGATACTAGTGACTTGTTACCAATTAATATGAGGTTTCTTATAAGTGATCTTCTATCGTTAATTGATAATGATATAACTGTACCTTCTGCGATTACTATAAATGTGGATAGAAATATAGTCGGAAATGATGATCTCATGAAATCAATCTTCTCAATCAATGTTAAGAAAGATGATTCCCGGTTTGACGACGAAGTAAATTATAATATAGTACGGAATCGTGACAAGACTGTATTTGTGACGAATTCACCCACACTAGGGATACTTAGAATAAAGTGGGCGTTAAATAGGGTGATAATGAAGGATCATTATCCTTCTAAAAAGATAATAAGTTATGAACGAAGAGACAGTAATGGTCAATGGAAAAATGTGAATCTAGAGATGTCGGTATTTGATGACCCGATAGCCAAATTTATTAACGGAAACATGATTTCTTTAATCGAGTAATCTAGTGTGAATGTTATAGACTAATGGGGTGGATTAATCCACCCCATTAGTAGTTTTCTTTTTTCTTTTTCATAAAAGATTTGGTATTTGTTGTCTAACTAAATCTTCATATGTCGCATAATCATCCGCAATAGCAATTTGTGGCATAATTGTTTTCCTGGCGGTATTATAATCCTCTAAAGAATTACTATAGGACTGTATAACATTCTGTATGGCCGGATTTGATATACCTCTTCTAGAGAATCCATATTCTGAATCTAACAACTGTTTTGTATATATATCCGCCTTTACTAGGTTAACTACGATACCGCCAAATTCAGGTACGTTACCCCACCCAAATTCGTCTAATGATTTATATACCCTCATTCGTAGGATAGAGAAATCTAGTAATTGTGCCGGTAGAAATATAGAAAATATGTTACTACCGTGTCTTTTGAAACTTGTTATTATACCTTGATCTGGTCTAGGTCCGACAGCAAGTTCCATCATTATGGCTGTGGAATTGTTATTATTCATCGTAGGATATGGTGATAGTGCACTTTCTGTTATTGCGCCTGCCATCGTGTATACCATACTACCTTGAAGGTATAACTCAAGTGGGACGATTATTTTTGAATCCATATTTACTTTGAAATACACTTCGTTCGTATGTATATCCCTTTTCACCACATCTTTATTGTTCAGCGAATAGTCTACAGTTTTTCCATAACCCATATTCATATCATCAGCAAATTTACCATTAATGAGATCATATGTTATTATTGACCGATACTGATGTCCATATGTCATCTCTAATATAGCGGTCGGTATCGCGAATAGAACCTCTCTCAATAAACTTTCTACTATCATTTTAACATCTCCATTATGAATTTCTCAGAGTCTTTATAAAACTTTAACATATGTATATCCTTCCCGTTAAAGAATCCGCCAATAAGTTTGTAGTTTCCTATCTCCCGTAAGTATTCCATATAATAGGCACTATTCACTTTATTATAAGAATTATTAAGTTCCATAAACGATTTAAATAGTTTTAAATTAGCTATCCTATAAAAGTCTATTTTCTTACTACTATGTATATCATGTCCTATATTTATGAGATTAAATAGATTTTCGGCATTGAATAAAACAATGTTTTTGAATATGTCTGGTAATAATTGTCTATCATTACATATCGTATCAAATGACGACTTCAGGTAGCTATTCATCTCGGTCACATTGAACGATAGGTAGAACGGATGCGGATTATCAAATTTATCTATCTCCCCGTACCCGTAGAAATTTATGATTCGATTTAATACAGCCCAATCTAGGTACTGTGGTATTAAACTTGTGTATAGCACTTTATATACAAATGTACTGAAATCCCTATCTTGTGTGTTGTCTGGTTCATCATACCAATATTTATATTGGATAAACATACCCTTTATATCTATGGATAAGAAATCTATAGTTTCTTCTTGTTTATTATTAGCATAAAGTTCGAACGGGTGAGCCATTTGAATACTATCTTTATCTGAACATACAACACGTAATGGGTTAAAATCCAAATAGTTATCTTCGTTAATATCATGATACCTACCGAAATCTTCCTCTAATATTACAACCTTACCGAGGTCGCAATCTATAATATGACCATTACTATTAACATTAATAAATCTATTAAAACTTATAGACATCAACGTTACTTCTCTTATAAATTCGTTTATCTTTAACTCCATATTAAGGCCGGCTCTTATAAATATATTTTTGAATATATTGTCATTGTTAACGAAGTTAATTAATATAGGTTGCCTATAATACTCTACAACTTCTTTAATATTATCGCGCATAAATAGACTAACTCTATAGTATTTTTTATAATCAAAAAATAAATTGTTCTTTGTCGTGTTATGTGTTTTGGTTATTATATTAAGCATAATTTCTCCTTTATTAATCAAGAAATAATTATTTTTTTTTAGAATTCAGTGGTTATATTGTAGAATATTTAATTACGATATCTATACCATGTATTATAGCTAATATTTATTTTTTCTTTCTCTGAATAATAAAAAATAAAAAACAGGAGATAAACAGATGAGTAATTATAAATATCCGCATCATAGGGCGTTAGGCGTTTCCGACGAATCGTATGTGCCATTTTTAGGTGATCCAACAGATAATCCACAGTTGGTACCTTATTTTCTATTACCAACGGAAAAGGGACAGCCAGGTAGAGTACAAATTTCATCAAGTTTAGTGACTAACTATTACGGCGATGGACTATATAAAAAAAATAGCCCTTTTAATACACACATCGCGAAAGGTATGGAAGCTCTAACAGGAACATTCATTATTGAAAGAATGATACCTGATGATGCTAAAGAAGCAGGTGTTACATATTTCGCTGATGTTATCGAGACGGATATTCCAGTGTTCGCTAGGGATGAAGATCTAAAATATGTAATTCCTTTGACAAAAACCGGAACAACTAAAGGATATTCTGTAAAGTTTATTTCTGAAACTGGAATATATCGAGACGTAAAAGATGGATGTCGTGAGATCGACGGTGCTAAGAGTGTCATGTATCCATTATTCTCTTACTTAGGAAATCACGGTAGTTATTATAATAACTTAGGATTCTCTCTATTTTCACCAGATGATAGATATGATGAACTAACCTCATCGTTATCTTATATATTTGTCGCACATAATATCAATAAGGGAATTATAAAATCTTTATCAAATGTTATTGAAAATAGAGTATCTTTAGAGAATCACGCCGAAGATAAATACGGTATTATACTAGACTTTAACAAAGTGATGGATAAGTTCTATAATGAAGATTTTAATAGAGGTCCAATTGTAGCGACGGATACCAAGGTAATTACATACGCGGATAATATTTTATCATTCTCTAAGATGTTATTGAAAAGAGAGATTAAAGATATCAACGAGGATAATATCGATAAATACGATTTCACCTCCATAGTTAACGCTTCTAAAGAGCCCCTGTTGCTAGACATTATATCATTCAAATCACAAAAGAGTAAGATACCTTACTATGGCGTGATGATAGATAAAGATACAGCAATTATACCAGATGCATCAGTTGGTAGGAAGGTCGTAGAATTTTCAAAGGGAGTATATAACCATTTAGAAGGTGGGTATGACGGTACATTCGATGACGTCGATTTGGATAATGCATTAATCAGTAAACTCGAAGAATATACTGATCCAAACTCTTTGTTAATTTGTCCTTTATCGAACTCCGATACAATGTTAATAGATACTGGTTATGGGTTGGAAACAAAGTTGGTATTTTATAAATATATTATGATGAGGATCAACACCCATTTTATCCTAAGTAACGTTATTAACAATGTTAGCCTAGACCAGGAACAGCGAAATGCCATTGCTGCCGCTGTTAATGCCAGACATAAGTCGGTACTTGAATCAGTATATTATAACACAGCCGCATTTAGAGGTATCGTTGTTAATGGTACCGATGAAAATGGAATACCAGGTTCTATAATAAAAGCAAAATTGCTTCTTGACATTGCTGGTAGGACGAATAGAGTATGGGCTAAGACAAAAATCCCGATGCTTAACGCCGCATTGCCTATTAAAAGACCTATTCCTAGTACCCTATCGATCTCGGACAAAATCACACTTACAGAGTTGAACTGTAACTATATGGAGACTATGGGCGGGAATCAGTATAAATTCCATTCTAGTCAAACGATTTATCCGGAAGCTAAGAGTACATTGAATAATACACTAGCAATGATTGCGATGTGTGATATCCAAACTCAATTAGCTAAGACGTGGGCTAAGTTCTCTGGCGACCAAATCACACCAAAAGAAACATTGTTCCAGAATATGACATCGTACCTATTATCACTCATTGATAGCGGACATTATACCACGTCGTTTGTTATATCCGTGGTAATAGGTCAAAATGAAGATGATATTAAAAGGGGTAACAGATGGACTACTAATGTTACAATCGCTACACCGAGTCAGTTGACGATAATGACATCAACAATCACAGCAAAACAACTAGAAGAAGTTGTTACAATTTAATAACGAAAAGGATACAGTATGTCAGATAAAGCTATAAATGATTTAGTACTTAAAAATAAAGGGATTAACGATAATACACTAAGTCCTGATCTACCAATGATTAACCCGGCCCAAGCTGGTGGATTTACTATTATGCCAAGCTGGGGTAAGAAAGGAGCACTTAACTTCTTTAACAAGGGTTGGGCATTCTTGAACTATACAACACTGCAAGTAAAAAGTCACGTTATTGTTATCCCGATGTCATTGCCTGGAATGTTGGATTATCTACCGAATACTAATGTATTGAAACGAGCATTTTACCATCTGTTAGCCACAGCCCCTCGTTCTATAACAGGATTAACCGGGGAGATAACTGTTAATGTCGCAGAAGGTCAGTTTCATAACACATCAGAAAAGATACCAGTAATTACGGGGCAAACAAAGGCTCAATCCAATATAACAAGAGAATATACCGATGTTGGTAATGGAACCTGGCAATCTATTATTAAATTATGGATAGACCTCATTTCACCGAACATATATACTGGACAATCTGGTCTTATGAATTACTTAGATGTAGCAGAAAAGGATTTCGACGAGCAGTTCGATAAACGACTTGATATAATCGGCGCATCAGTACTATATATAGAACCAGATAGTACACAGAGATATGTCATTAGAGCATGGATGACTGTCGGGGAGTTTCCCACATCATCTGGTACTATAGAAGGTAAACGTACCGCTGGCGAGGAACGAACCCTTAGCGAGTTATCTATTCCATTCAAACATATGACATTTGAAGATGAGAACACCAGAAAAATGGCACAAAAACTATGGGATGATATGAGAAAGGGACTAATGTTACCAACAGCTCCAAATGTAGCGCAAGATAAAATTGATGGTGGTCTTAGCGAGTTGGGAGAACAAATAGAGTAATAGAAGGATAGTAAATTGGCAACTTATAAAGATCGTGAGGTACTTATAGTATCTCATAACAGTACAATCGGACCAAAGGTAATTGTTAAGGTAGCTATGTCTATAAATCTCAACTCTGTAAATCCTTCGTCGTACGAAACATTGGTAGTGGATAAATATCCATCTTTTATAGAAACTCCGGAAAAAAGACTTTACGATCCTAACGACCCGAATAGGTTCATTTTAATATCCATACCTCAATCTCCATTTACTAAATTGAGATTGCATATTTACTATGATGATAAGTATGGAGATTTCATAGTATGTCCCGATCTTGATTTTATAGACGATGATATGGTTACTGTAAATTCTACAACAGTATTAAAAGCCAAATCAATATCCCCTATTCTTAACAATAGAGGGAATCTAATTGGCGTCACTAAAGTAGACAATAACCATACATCAAATGTTAGATTTAATAAGCCTAAGTCCGGACTTAATACTACAAGTGACGATACCTCGATTATCAGAGCGCCAGGTAATGAATCAGAATCCGTAGTATCTACATGTGAAACTATGTTTCAGGAAAGATTTAACTATACCGGTGGGGCATTTGCCCCGTTAATATTTATACCATTAGGTGTCCCTAGTCGTTTATTCGAATCTACACCGAATTCGGAATTACCGGTTTTAAAGTTATTTATGTCATCAGATGCGTTGTTGACTGTTAAACCGATGTATATAAAAGAGTTTAGTAAATCTAATTCAATTTTAGGAATCATAGTAAACTGGTAGCGAT
>DZCE01000223.1 GCA_022736375.1 Arcobacter nitrofigilis
CGAGATATGAACACCAAGTCCGAGGGATTCAAGCATACTGGAGATTTCCTTTATGTTGTTTTCCTGTGAACCTTGCTTCATTACAATAATCATAGCTATACTTCCTTTCTACACACTTTAAATTTGCACTATAAATACAAAACTGCGTAATAAGCCCTTTTATAAGAGCCTAAAACTTTTAGATTTATAAGCTTTATAAGTTTTAATAGACCTAGTATTTACCGTTCTTCCGTTTTACATTTAAAAGCTGAATATCATGCTCCCCTAAATGCGGTCTACAGGCTTTAGAGGAAAGCTATTTTTAATTTACCTTGTGATAGTGGAAATGTCAAGAAAAATAAGTTTATTCAAGGGCTGCAAAACATTTTGTTTAATAAACAAATGTTATTTTCCCCTTCATTAATATGAACAGACGCAATATTCAACAGAATGCACCTTAAAAATGTAAAAAAAAATAAAATTTACAAATCATACAAGAAATAATATAATTATGTATAGCAAACGATGCGCATTTGTAATTACTAAAATTAGTAATATATTTACAATAGGAGGTAATTATGATAAAATTAAAGAGAAAGATTAGAGTTGCCATATGTATTTGCATTGTTATAGTTTGCCTTGCATCGACTGGTATTTTTGCTACAAATTTTACAAATCCGGATACCACAAATAGTAATTACAGCAGAACTCAGGCATTAGACTATATAGATGAGTACGCAGAGAATCCTAATGGTAGTTATGCATACTTTGGAGGAAGTGGAGGGGATTGTACTAATTTTGTATCTCAGGTTTTGAGAGAGGGGTATATGGCAGATAAATTTGACAGTAATTATTCAAAGTACACATCGGCATTGGCTGATTCCTACAAATCATGGTATTATGTAAATGGTACATACCCAAATCGTTCAACATCATGGACTGGCGCAAACCAATTCAGATATCATTGGGCAAATGTTGGAGGTACAGGATATGAAAGGTCATATAAATATACGGAATATACAGTTAATTCATTTTTATTAAATTTTGATACAATCAGGCAGAGCATTGGATGGGGCGATATAATTCAACATGTAGATGCATCTACTAATATAGCATGGCATAGTCAGATAGTTTCAAGAACAGGAGTGCCCCATGGCGGATTTTATGATATTAAGGTGGCTCAACATTCGTATGAGGAGTTAGAACGCTCTTTATACGATATGTTATCTAATATGCAAGCAAATGGTGAGGGTAATGAAAAAGTTTGTGTATACCGTATAAAAAAGAGTATATATTAGGTGTAGGAGGAGATGAAGAATATGAATAAAAAGTTAGGATTAATTATACTTATTATCGGCTTACTAGTTATCAGCAGCGTTGGGATAACAAGCATGTTTGCGACTAATGATGCTGATGCGGAGACCAAGACTGACATACAGAAAAAATATGATGTGGCTCTTGAAAAGGCTAAAGATT
>DZCE01000224.1 GCA_022736375.1 Arcobacter nitrofigilis
ATTGGAAGTTGGATAATGATCGGCAATCCTATGAGTGTTGAAGTTATGGCTCTTGCTGGTTTTGAATGGCTTGTAATAGATATAGAACATACTTCTATAGATTTACAGACGACTGAAAATTTAATAAGAACGATTCAAGCAAATAATATAAAAGCATTAGTACGAGTAAGTAAAAATGAAGAGGTTATTATAAAAAGAATCCTTGATATGGGTGCTGATGGCATCATAGTACCGATGGTATGTTCAAAAGATGATGCTGTGCAAGCCGTAAATTATGCTAAATATCCACCGATTGGTAAAAGAGGTGTTGGATTATATAGGGCTTCAAAGTATGGTACAAAATTTGAAGAGTATAAAAAATGGGTCAATAATGAACTGGTCATCATCGCTCAAATTGAGCATATTGATGCAGTGAATAATATCGATGAGATATTGCAAGTTGAAGGGATAGATGGGACCATCATAGGACCTTATGATTTATCAGGAAGTATGGGGCATCCTGGAGATTTTGAAAGAGAAGATGTAAAAGATGCTGTTTCTAAAGTACTTGATAAATGTCAAGAGTACAAAATCCCATCTGGATTTCATGTAGTTGATACAAATCCAGATGTCTTAAAAATAAAGATAGATCAAGGTTGTACTTTCTTGGCTTATGGAATAGATTATTTTTTTATGAGAGATGCTGCCATGAACGGAATGAAAAAACTAAAAGAAGGACTTAAATAATGAATATAATATCAATAATACCAGCGAGAATGGGGTCAAGTCGTTTCCCTGGGAAACCAATGGCAGATATATTGGGTATGCCAATGATTGGGCATGTGTACAAGAGGGTGAAAATGAGTAAAACACTTAGTGAAGTATATGTGGCTACATGCGATAAAGAGATATATGACTATATAGAGTCTATTGGTGGAAAGGCTGTTATGACTAGTGACTGTCATGAGAGATGTAGTGATAGATGTGCTGAAGCTATGCTTAAAATTGAAAATGAAACTGGTACAAAATGCGACATCATGGTGATGGTACAAGGTGATGAACCGCTTACTTTCCCACAAATGATAGATGAAGCAGTAGAGCCTATGATAGAGGACAAATCAATTTTAATCACAAATCTTGTAGCTGATTTGGATAGTTTGGAATCTTTTGAAAATCCAAATGAAGTAAAGGTAGTGATGGATAAAAATAACAATGCCCTCTATTTTAGTCGTGAACCAATCCCTAGTAGAAAAAAAGGTGTATTAGATGTCCCTATGAAAAAGCAAGTGTGTGTGATACCTTTTACAAGGGATTTTTTGCTACAATACAATCAGATGGAACCAACACCACTAGAAATAATTGAATCAGTGGATATGATGAGAATCCTTGAAAATGGTGGTAAGGTAAAAATGATAGATACCAAATATATCACAAAAGCAGTAGATACAAAAGAGGACTTGGATTTGGT
>DZCE01000225.1 GCA_022736375.1 Arcobacter nitrofigilis
TCGCTATCTTAAGGCTTTATGGGAAGATAGTGTAGAGACATTCCCACGCAAGAAGCGTGGGAACAAGGAAGAAGCAAGATTAGTTGCCGTTGTTATCGTCGTTGTTATCTACAACTTTAATAATTGTTTTACCAGTATTCAAAGCTTGGAATGCAACTACATCGCCTTTTGTAGCATCAATTGGCATAGTGATATTTAACTTGAAGTTATTTTGATTGCTAGCTGCAGCGGAGATAGCCAAAGCATTCGTAGTAACTGAACCCTTAGCAGGTACATCTATAAAATCAGCCAAAGTAATAGCAGTACTTCCATCTTTTGGATATACAATCAAAGAGGCTTTGGTTGCAGTATTGCTGTTGTTGTCTATTGTAATGAATGTATTTTTACCCACTGCTTTGTTGTGTCCAACTTGTAAAATCTCAGCACTGTAAGTAGTAAGTTCCCATTTGATAGAATCAACATTGTTTTGTAGTGTTATTTGTTTTGTTACTTTCTTAGGAGTAAGAGCAGTAGTACGATTGTAATCAACTACTGATGTAAAAGTAAGTGTTTTTGAACCCAAAATTGGTGAACCCCCGCTTTTAGTAAGGTCAAATGCAAGGTTGTATGTATCATTTATATCGTCATTAGCAACTTTTCCAATAACAGTATCACCATCATTGGTTAAGGCGAGAGATGTTGCAAGACTATTAACCATAGTAACGTTACCTTCAGCGTAGTCAATACCATCTAGTGAGAGTGTCAAGTTAAGATCAGATGTATTGTAGTCAATATTAGCCATAGTTGGCATACCTGAAATAGTGTAGGTGCATGTGGCTAGAGTCTTTGGGTCTTTATTAAACTCTGTTCCAATGTCACTGTTTACTGTTCTTTTAGTACAACTTAATGTGTCTGATGGGAATACATTGTCCACTGAATCAAGAATAAGTTTATTGTCCACTCTTGCACCTCCCACATCCGATGTTCTATTACCAACAACAGTTGTAGCTTCTACGCTTAAAGTAATATCATCAGCTGCACCGTTTTTAATCTTGATCCCATCCATTCCATAATTATTCTTAAACTTCAAACTAAACAGATGAGATGCATTCATATCAGTTGCATCAACTTGCATAATAAGCTTTGAGCCATTCTCTATCGATAGACCTGTTGCTCCTGCTGCTCCACTTGTATTGCTCTCGAGTTTCCACTCTTCGGCTTCTCCCATAAATGCACCACCGTTGCTAAGCGTGACAACAAATGAACTACCCTCCGTGATTTTAGCACTTGTTGTATAGTTAATATCAACATTTTTTACATACTCAGAGACATTTGTATCCTCAGAGATAAAATTTTTGTTGAATGTGATTGGATCCACAGTGACATTAAGTGGCTTCGTGAGTTGTATACTACCTACTGCAAAAGCACCTGTTGTTAAAGCTGCTGCTACTGCAGCTGAAGTAAT
>DZCE01000226.1 GCA_022736375.1 Arcobacter nitrofigilis
ACCCTTTGATGTACACTGACCCTAGTGGACACAGTTGGTTGAGTAGTGCTTGGCATAGTGTTAGTAGTGCTGTTAGTAATAATTTTCGTACTATTGCTGCTGTTGCGATTGGTGCAGTGATTGCTGTATATGCACCAGGATTGTTAGGTGCTTACATAAATAGTGCATTTGGAGTTACTGTAGCCACAGGGGCTTTAGCTGGTTTCGCAAGTGGAGCCATAATGACAGGTACAGTGAAAGGGGCATTAACGGGTGCAGTGTTTGGAGCCATTGGTGCAGGGGTAGCATTTGGAGTAGCAGAGGCTACTTCAAGTATGTTTGGTATAAACAGTGTAGAAGCCCATGAAGCAACCTTATTTAAAGCAGGAATGCAAAAAATAGCTGTAGCTAAATCCATGATGCATGGACTAACCTGTGGATTAATCTCTATGGCACAAGGTGGAACATTTAAGTCTGGTTTTGCAAGTGGTTTTACAAGTTCAGCCTTTTCAGTAGGAACAAAAGGTCATGGTGGATTTGTAGGAAGAACTGCTATAATGTCAATAGTTGGAGGAACAGCCTCAAAACTTGGTGGTGGTAAGTTCTCTAACGGTGCTGTTAGTGGGGCTTTTGTTCATATGTTTAATGCTGAGGGGCTAATAAATAAATTTAGTGTTACAGACTTAATAACTGCAATTGGTGGAGGGTTACAAGTGATTACAGGTGGAATAATGATAGCAACTGGAGTTGGAGCACCATTAGGAGTCGCACTGGTGACACTTGGTGTTAATAATTTTGTATCTGCAGAAACTGGAACAAATTATATTCAAAACGGACTTTCATCCTTAACAAATGGTGCTGCAGGAGCGAAAACCTATGCAGCTCTTGATATACTTGCATCAGGAGTTTCTGCTGTGCCTCAGGCTGTTGCAAGAGTTGGAATTAAATCATTTGGTACAGCTTCAAATGCTATTACTTACCATGTACCTATTTCTGCATATCAGACAAGCTCTGGACAAGCTGCAATAGGAACTGAACTAGTTGGTGCAGCGAATAACATACATGGTGCTGTACAATGATAAATATTTATACGTTTATTATTATATCCATTGTTTTATACTTAATTTTTTTTGGAATTATGAGGATGTTGAAGCTTCCATATATAGTAAACGCTTTTATGATGGCACCCATAGGTGGTGCTTATTTGAATATATCAGATTATGGAAATTTAGTTCAGAAATTAAATATTGAGGTATCTCCTGAGTTAAGATGGGTATCGGGTAGTTTGGTATTTATTTATCTGCTTTCTACAATATACTTCTCAAAAAGTAAATAAAAACTTTTTTCCTAATTCTCACGTTATACGTGGTAACGCAAACATAAAAAGGACAGTCGCCACCTTAAAGTGAAAAAGGGGACAGTTTCCACCTTTAAAACCACTTAAAATCCACAAAACTAAAAATC
>DZCE01000083.1 GCA_022736375.1 Arcobacter nitrofigilis
AATACCACCTCTTAGCCACCTTAGGGTATAATTGTGTAATTTTTACAAAGGCTTTTTATGATTACAACTCGTTTTGCACCCTCTCCCACTGGATATCTACATATAGGTGGGCTTCGCACAGCACTATATTCTTGGCTTTGGGCTAGACACAATAACGGCAAATTTTTACTTCGCATAGAAGATACAGACATGGCTAGAAATAGCGAGGAAGCCACAAAAGCAATCATACAAGCATTTGACTGGGTCGGGATGGAGTATGACGGTGAGGCGTTGTATCAATCAAAGAGATTTGACATATACAAAGAATACATTGATAGACTCTTATCAGAGGGTAAGGCGTACAAGTGCTATATGAGCAAAGAGGAGCTTGATGAGTTGCGTGAGGAGCAAATGGCACGCAAAGAGCGACCACGATATGACGGAAGATATAGAGATTTTGAGGGCATCACGCCAGCAGGAATAGAGCCCGTGATACGAATAAAAGCACCAATAGGCGGTATGATTAGCTTTGTTGATGGGGTCAAGGGTGAGATTAATATAGCCTCTAGTGAGGTAGATGATTTCATCATAGCACGCAGCGATGGCACTCCAACATATAATTTTGTAGTAGCTATCGATGACGCTCTTATGGGTGTGACTGAGGTCATGAGAGGCGATGATCATCTCTATAATACTCCAAAACAGATAGTGGTATATAACGCACTAGGATTTGAGTTACCACGCTTTAGTCACTTAGCTATGATAAATAATGAACAGGGCAAAAAACTAAGCAAAAGAGATGGTGCAACAGATGTGATGGAGTACAAACGCAACGGCTTTTTACCTGAAGCATTGCTCAATTTTTTGCTTAGACTTGGGTGGAGTCATGGGGATCAGGAGATATTTAGTGTGGATGAGATGAAGAAACTCTTTGAGCCATCACATATATCTAAAAGTTCATCATGCTATGATATGAATAAATTACTTTGGCTCAACGCACACTATATCAAAGAGACACCAAATGAGAAGCTAGTAGAGATGCTAAAAGATTTTGGTGTGGATTTGAGCGGGGACGAGCGAAGAGAAAGCATTTTAACAGCTACAAAAGAGAGAGGTAAAACACTCGTAGAGTTAGCCACTCAAATAAATCTAATCATAGAGAAGCCAACGCAGTATAATGAAAAAGATATGAAAAAAGCTATCAAGGAAGATACAATTGATATTCTAAATGATTTCGCTAAACTCCTAATGGATAGCAAAGATAGCCTGAAAACTCCAGCTGATTTTCATCACGCTTTAGAGAATTTTGTAGCTACAAAAGAGATAGGATTTGGCAAGATTGGACAGCCACTCAGAGTTGCACTGTTAGGTTCTATGAGTGGTGCAGGGCTTGATGAGATTATGAATATTTTGGGTGTTGATGAGAGTACCCAGCGAATAAAAAGGCTTGTAGATAGTATATCTTAACTATTAGGTTTTGACTATTGTGCAACAGTCAAAATTTTTTATCTTTTAGATTCTATACTATATTTACCAGCACCGATAAGTGCAATGACAAGACCACCAATTCCTAGTCGTAATACCAACTTCCCGCAATCTTCTATCATAATATTTCCTTAGTGTATATTTATGGATTATAAGCAAAGTAAAATTAAAACAATATTAAGAAATTTTATATTTAAAAATAACAAAATATACAAGCATTAGAGTAATATGATAATAAGTATCATTTTAAGAATTATTTAAAGTAATCATGCTATTATGGCAAACAATTATTACGATAATGATTTTCAAAATAATATTATATATGGAAAAATAATGAAAAATTCTTTAGCAATCTCAGCAGTAATATCCATACTACTATCTAGTGGTTTATATGCTGAGAGTAATCAATCAATTAGTGGAAATCTTCGTTTGGGGTATCAGTATGGCAAGGATAGTATTGGAAGTGGCAATGAAGTCGCAGCTGGTGGATTTTTGCATTACGAAACAGAAGAGTATAAAGGAGTAAGTTTTGGTGGTACACTGTCCGCTACATATGGAGATAAGCGTGGTGATGGTGGGTATTTCATTCATGGTGTGAGCAATAATATAGTCGCATTATCAGAAGCATATCTGAGAATACAAGATGAAAATAGTGAGTTCAAGGTAGGCAGACAAACAATAGATACACCATTTGCTAATAGTGATGATATAGGTATGATAAAAAATTATTTTGGTGGAGCAACATTTTTAAATACGAGCTTAAAAGATACAACCATCACAGCTGGCTATATAAGAAGTATGTCCACAGGAAGTGGAGATGAACAAAACAAGTTTACAAAACTAGACAATGGAGTATTTATGGCTGGTGTGGAGTATGAGGGAATTGAGAATCTAAGATTGCAGGCGTGGCATTATGATGATTTTAAAAATCTTGGCGTGACATATATAGATGGCGTTTACAAAACTAGTTTAGGGATGTTTGATGCTGATTTAGGAGTGCAATATGCGTATCAGGATATTGCTGGAATGAGCAACAGTGTATATGGCACAATTATAAGTATAGAGAATAAGCCAACAGGACTGAGCATTATGGGAGCGTACAATAAAACAGATGGCACATCGGCCAATAATCTATATGGTGGTGGCCCATTTTTTACAAATGTAGAGCATACTACAATAGCTGATGGTGGTGATGATGCCTCGTCTTATAAAGTGGGATTAACTTTTGATACCAGCTCTATTGGCATAAGTGATTTAAAGCTTGGCATTGAGAAGCTTTGGGTGGGCAGAAAGAACGATGGAGATATTACGAATTTGGGAATAATAGGCGAATATGCGTATAATGAGGATATTTCATTGAGAGCTTATTATAGCGATATCAAAGATAATCTTGGTGGCGACAAAAGAAATCTAAGGGTATTTGCAGATTATAGGTTTTGAGGTCAAAACAAAAAGAAATAGAATAAATGATACAATCTCTATCAATAATTGCATGACAAGCAAGCAAGGATAAAGATGGAAAATTTAAAAATATGGGTTGACTTTGGCACTCTAGGAATACTGCTAGTGATGAGTATTCTGGTAGTTGGATATGCTATTGAGAGATGGTTCTTTTTTGGCTCACTAAACATTCAAGACTATCGTACGAAAAATGCTCTCGAAAGAGATGCCAGTAAAAATTTAACACTAATCTCGCTAATAGGCTCAAACGCTCCATATGTCGGGCTGCTGGGTACGGTAGGTGGAATTATGGTGGTGTTTTATGATATTGGTATTAGTGGTGGAGCGCTAGATACATCTAAAGTCATAGTTGGTCTAGCTCTTGCACTCAAAGTAACAGCAGCTGGACTTATAGTAGCTATACCAGCTACTATGATATATGGTGCATTTCTTAGAAAAGTAGATTTGTGCGTGAGTGAGTGGGAAGATGAAATCGCTTAAAAGAGTAGAAGGGATAAATGTCGTCCCATTAATTGATATTATGCTTGTGCTTTTAGCAATAGTCCTAACTATATCGTCATTCATAGCTTTAGGAAAGATAGATATCGCTCTTCCAAAAGCATCTTCGCAAGTCAAACTTGATAAAAAAAGATTTGATATAGCCATAACTAGTGACAAAAAGTACTTTGTGAACAAAAAAGAGATACCAAAAGAAGAGCTACAAAATTTACTATCAACTATATCAAAAGATGACTCTGTAACAATCAGTGCAGATAAGGCTACTCCGTATGAAGAGTTTATATTTGTAGTGGATACTTTAAAACAAAAAGGTATTGAAAAGATATCTATGGCAGTAGAGCAGTGAGTAGCGGGGTTCAAACAAAAAATATCTTTAGCAACTCTACACTAAATGGATTTATTATTTCACTGCTTTTGCATGCAGTTGTTATTGGGTGTCTAGTTTATGTTTATACTAAGCCAAATCCAGCTATAGAACTTTCGCCTATGGTAACAATGGAAATAGCAGATTTAGAACCTGCGACAGAGCAAACCAAACAACCAAAAGAGAAAGAGATACAAGAGCCAAAGAAAGTAGAGCCGACTTCTCAAAAACCTGAACCAGTTACAAAAGAGCCAAAAGAGATAAAAAAAGAGGTGGCAAAGCCACAAGAACCAAGAGAAATACATAAACAAACCAAAGAAGTGTCAGCAAAAGAGCAACCAAAAGAAGCAGTAAAAGAAAAGACAGAAGCGGAACCAAAAGAGACCAAAGAAGAGTATAGAAAGACGAACTTTGAGGTCATCAGAAGCAAAGTAAAATCTAGGCTAAAGTGCACAACAATGGCAAACAAGATGCAATGGAGTGGAACAGTAACTGTGCTTTTAACCATAAGCCCAAGTGGCAATCTTATAGATGTTGTCTTGCTTGAGTCATCTGGCAAGCCACAGCTCGATGAAATAGCACTTAGAGGGGCTAGAGCTATTGGCGGTGAGTCTCTACCAAAGCCATCAGAAACTTCTGATATCCGCTTGCCTATCAAGATGTCTTGTGGTGAGTGAAATAAATTTATAAAATATATTAGTAGTATTGCTTTAAAACTAATAAAAAATTGGCTATACTCATAATATTAACAACATTTGGAGTTCAAAATGTCTCATAAACTTACCATAAGAGCATTCTTTTTTAATGCCAAGACGGATTATTTGCCTTACTATAAAGAGTATAAAATAAGAGTAGATGATGACGCTACTGCTAAAGATATATTAATAGAGATAAAAAATGAAAATATAGATTTTAACTATCCAGAGCAAAAACTTTTTATGCGAATAAATGATTTTGTTGTAGATGGCAGTCAGCCTGTTTCGTCAATAATCAAAAGATTTGGCACATCATTTCAGATAGATGCAGTTAATAGTTACCGTTCAGATAATGGATTAAAAATAAACGATGATGATTTTATGGAGAGTTATAAACTTTTAGAGCCATATGCTTCTAGCGAGGATTTGGAATATTACAAAACACTATACGCACTACATTACGCATCTGAGACGGGAAATTTTGATAGAGAGTATATTGGTGATGCTGTGCTTATTTTGGCTCACAAGATGATAAGTGAAGGTTCAAAATATAAAAAAGAGATACTTGACGCCATCACCTTGGTGGGCTCTGGACTGTTTGACTGTGAATATGAAAATAATCTATTTAATGCAGAAAATCATACAGATGCTATTAATGAGTTAAAATCAATGGCAAAAGCTACCAATAAAGCTACAATTTGTTCACGAATTGGCTCAATATTTTCCAATAAAATATTATTGAAATCAAGCTCCAAAAAGACCCCAGAGCTATTTGGAAAACAGATAGCTTATTATGCACTAGATAGCCAACAAACCCAGATGGATGATTTCATAAAAAGTAATGATATTAAAACCATCAAATTTAATAAATCAAATAAACTTTGCGGCTTAGGTGTGCTAGATGATAATAAAGATTTAGCACTCACAAAAGCAGGAGCGATACTGTTAGATGCATATGATAGTGGAGCAGAAGTGCTTGTAGTTGAGGGGATAGAGGCTCTAGAAATGTTTAGAAAATACTTTTGGGCTATCGAAAAGAGAACAGGTAGAGAGATGAAAGATTTGGTGTTAGTTTCTATTGATGAGTTTATGTCTCAAACAAGAAGCAAGGTGGCATAAGTCTATTTTGATTATTAGAGTAGTACAATTATGTGCAACAAAAGGAGAATAGATGAATTTTGATAAACTAATAAGTGGGTTTTTTATAATATTGGCGATGACACTGAATTTTGGTTTTTTTTTGGGTGATATAGATAGAATTGAGCTACATAGTAAATATGAACTATTCGCAGCTATTGTTGTAAATTTAATAGCTACTATACTCAAAATAGGAGACAAAAGTCAAGTTGGTTCTGTACTTCTTGCGACCTCACTCGTAGCAGATATTCAGCTTATTATGGCGGCTACTATTTGGACAGCGGTTTATTATACGGCAGGTAGTATTGATATTAATAACACTGCTATGATAGTTTCATTATCAGGCGGTGCATTACTTGCTAATATAGTATCGGTAATACTCTACATGGGAGACACACTAAAGAGCAAAAGGTAACAAAGTGAGAAATTCATCTCTTTGGCTCTTGTTCCAAAAAATGAGAATGCCGTTTATCGTTCTCGTGATAACATATACTATTGCTATTGCTGGACTGGTTTCGATTGATGGAATCGTAGTGGATGATAAGATAGTGCGTATGACCATCTTTGATGCATTTTATTTTATAACATATACTGCTACAACTATTGGTTTTGGCGAAGTTCCATATGCTTTTTCGTACCAACAAAGAATGTGGGTATCAGCAATCATATACCTCACGGTTATCGGTTGGTTTTATAGTATCGGTTCACTTATAGCCATACTTCAAGATAAGCTATTTATTAGTGAAATAAAAAAAGGTAATTTTAAGAAAAAAGTAAAAAAACTAAGAGAGCCATTTTTTATAATTCTAGGATATAACAATGTAACCAAAAAGATTATAGGCAAAATGCTAGCTCAAGGATACAGGGTTGTTGTGATCGAAAAGAACCCAGAGAGAGCTAG